>NZ_JAAGOG010000057.1:0-39861 GCF_010747425.1 Nostoc sp. UIC 10630 | reverse complement strand
GGATATAAATAAATACAACTTGTATATACAGCTAAAGATAGAGGTTATGACTATAGATTGGTATTTAAAATTAAAATAAATAGATTTTATAGATTAATAGCACTAAGTAACATCAAAATATTATGTTTACTAATTGTCTAAAAAATAATGATAAATTAAGTGGAAATCAAGGTAGAAATGTCTCAAATATTGAAATAGCACTTTTTATAGATCAAATTAAAAGTAATATCTGGATGTTTGGTATTCCATCTTGGATTTTCGGTATAACCGATAGAAGCATAGCTGCATTTGCTGATGGTTATTTATCTTATATAGAAATATTTCAGCTATTTACAGCTTCTTTCTTTTTTGTGAGTTGGCTATATCTCAAGCCTAACGAAAGCTTTAACAGTAATGATTTAGGTGCCAGCCAATATCAAGAATATCTCGCTCGTACTCAAGCTAATAAGCTTCAAGTAAAAAAGCTCCACATGATTAGCCAGGAGTATATTTTACCGTTTCCTTATCTTTGCCAAATTTACCATCTATTGAACTTAAAGCATTTAGAAACAGTTCATAATTTTAGCCTTAATAACCTGAAAATTTTCCAAATTAGCCACTTTCAGCCCACCAGCACTGGTGGAATAATCAAATTCCAAACAATATTAGACTCGCCAGCTAATCCTTTGAGAATTTGGCGGCAACCGATTGTGGAGGTAGATTTAATATTACATACTCCATATACTGTTGAATTGAGTATTCCAGTTTACAATAACAAAAGGATAATTGTTTTATTTAATGCTTTTCCGTTAAATGACTCAGAACATCAGTTCTTTATAGATATATATAGTGACCTAGAGTGGCCAAAACCATTATTACAAATAATATTGCATTTTGCTTCTTGTTTGACACTATTTGAAGATTTACCCTATTTAAGAGCTTTAGCGGATAAAAATATAGGGCGTTTATTCAACTTAAGCAGGGCTTCAAATCACGAGACTGCATTGCTATTTAAAAGATTCGTTGAACTATATGCTTCGAGTGGAGAAGCAACTAAATTACTTAAGGGGAGGGAAGAGAATTAGGAGTTAGAGACGCGATTAATCGCGTCTGTACAGGAGTTAGTAATTCATAACTCCTCACTTTGTTGAGTTAGGCGCGTGCTAGTAAAGGGGCAGCAGCTAGTAGTGTTTTGGTATAAGGGTGCTGAGGATTGGCAAAAATAGTTTTTGTCAGACCAAGTTCGACAATTTTGCCACCATTCATCACGGCAATACGATCGCACAAAAATCTAGCTAACCAGAGATCGTGAGTGATGAACAGATAAGTTAACTCAAATTCTTCCTTTAATTGCAACATCAAATCTAGCACTTGCGACTGCACGCTAGCGTCTAACATACTCACAGGTTCATCGCAAATCAAAAGTTTAGGGTGAGTAATCAAAGCACGAGCGATCGCAACTCTTTGCTGTTGCCCTCCAGATAAATCTGATGGATAACGCTCATAATATACTTCTGAGGGTGTTAACCCAACTTTCTCTAGCATCCACAAAACCTGTTCTTTTGCCTTAACAGGAGCGGCTAAATTGTGGATAAATAAAGGATCGGCGATACTTTGTCCCACAGTCATCGCTGGATTGAGACAAGCATGGGGATCTTGAAAAACCATTTGGATTTGTCGCCGTGAGGAGCGAATTTCTTGAGGCGACAGTGTAGTTAAATCTTGTCCTAAAAATTTAACTTTGCCACTGGTGGGACGAATTAGTTGCAGGATTGTTCGTGATAGTGTGCTTTTACCGCAACCTGATTCACCGACTAAGCCGAGAATTTCTCCTGGATAAATATCTAGATTGATACCATCTACTGCTTTTATTGTCTGTGCTTGTGTGTTAAACAGTCGTTCGATAAAGTTAGGTTCTATGGTGTAGTATTGCTTGAGTTCTGTAATACTCAAAATTGGAGATTGCTTATTAATAATCGGTAATTGCTTTTCTGAGTCGTTGGCAATTATCAATTCTCCATCATCATTTACTGCTTGAATGTGTAAAGCTGCTTTTAAAAGCGATCGCGTGTATTCATGTTGAGGTTGTCTAAAGACGGTTTCTGTAGAACCCATTTCGACCATTTTGCCTTGGTACATCACACCAATGCGATCGCAATACTCAGCCACCATTGCTAAATCGTGAGAAATCAGCAACAATCCCATGTTTTCTTCACCACACAGGCGAGTTAATTCTTGCAATATCTGCGCGGAGACGGTGACATCTAAACTGGTGGTGGGTTCATCGGCAACAATTAACTTGGGGTCGAGGAGTAAAGCTAAAGCGATCGCAACCCGTTGGCGCATTCCACCGCTAAATTCGTGGGGATACTGATTCCAGCGACTAGCAGGGATATTCACCTTCGCCAAAGTAGCAAGTGCTTTTTCTTTGGCTTCCCGCGTTGATAATTCTGGTGAGTGCGCCTGAAGAGTTTCGATACAATGCTTACCAATCGTCATCAACGGATCGAGGCGTGTCATAGGATCTTGAAAAATTAAGGCGATCGCCTCTCCTCGAAATTTCCGCAACTGGTTAGGCATCAAGTCAAGCACCGACTGTCCTTGAAATGTCACCTTTCCCTCAACACAACTAGAGGCTGGTAGTAAACGCATTACTGCCCGCCCGATAGTTGACTTACCACAACCTGACTCTCCTACCAATCCCATTCTTTCACCTGGTTGCAAGGTGAAAGATACATCATCAACCGCCCAGCTTGCCTCTTCTCCACTCCGTTGTGGATAGGCAACTCGCAGATTTTCGATACAGAATAAGGCTTCACTCATATTTAGTTATCAGCCCTGGGCTACCAGCTTTTATAATTTCAAATTTAAGATAGTCTATCAGATTATTATTAAACCTCCGTTGTGCGAATATCTTTATTCTCTTAGCTTACTGATTTATACCGCTTGTCTCAACTTTTATCAGTTAATGTTAGGAGACAAGCAAGTATTTTTACTATTAAGCTAATTAATGTTCATGATCTTGATGATGATCGTTTGTGCCTTGCTCAGTTTCTAGTAGCCGTGAAATCAGTACGTCTGGTTTTCTACTAATAACAGACCTAACTTTATCAATAGCAACTACTTCACTTATTTTTACAACCATTTCCCAGAGAGTATCCTCTTCTGTATCTTTGTTGTAAGTTCTATGTTTAAACCACAACAAATCATCCCAAACTCCAATAATTGTGGCGAAATACCACTTCTCTCGTACTAATATCCAAATTTCTTGTTCTAAGTAAGTCTGTAGAAGAGATTTCACAATGACTAAGATAAAGAGAAAGATTGTGCTACATATTAAGTAAGTATTAACAGGTAAGACAACAGTTAAAATACTGATATATTTTAGTGTAAATTAAATTTATATATTTAACGATTAGCAAGCATAAAACCTATAATAACTATGTTTCAGGCAATATCTCAGTTGATATTGTCTAAATTTGACTAACAATACTTGTATAAAATATAATTTTATGATTTAGTATTAGCTGTTACAGACAAGAAGTATATAATACAGCACTCTCACTGAGATATATCGAGACTATTGCTCAAGTAGTATTATTCCCAAGAGTGCGACCCAATCTAACATAACTGTTTCCTATTTAGAACCTTGGATGATATAGAACTCATATTTGATTTTTGAAAAAACTCCGTACAACTCAAAAAGCCTTCTTTCCTATTGCCTCTTACCTACCCACGCAAGTAAGTATAGCTACATCACGCTGCGCGAATAAAAATGAAAGTATATTCCTATATCAGCTAGTTCCAGATATTTAATAAGGTAGTTTAACTGATTAATTCACCCATTTGCGGGAGGTAATTAACAAGCCAATAAGTGTAGCTTGATTATAGTAAGACCAACAGAAGATGGTTTGAAGCAGCAGTTACACAACAGATGTATCAATCATGTTAAACCTAATATTAACCAGATGTATAAAAAGCCAACTCTTGCTGATTTCAGCAGCTTTTTTGCTGGCTGTGCAAACTTCTGCCAATGCTGAACAACCCCTTCCTAGTTTGACTCCTGCACAAGCTCAAAGTTTATCCCGTGACTTAGTTCCATATAATTCTCAAGACTTTTTTAGACAAGGAAAAGATTCGATTGAGAGAGAAATTCAAATTCTTAGGCAAAGGCAACTGCGCTCAATTAAACCTGTTCTAAAGATTGAGTCAGTACAGCAGATTAAAAGACCACCTACGCAGCAAAAACCCTAATATAGCAGTCAGCTTTGATTTGTATTTGCACGGCGTGGATAGGCAAGAGGCAATAGGCAACAGAAAAAAAGCTTCTTTGAGTTCTACCTAGCTTCTTAAAAATCAAATCTGAGTTCTGTATGTTATCTAAGTCGGAAGTATTGTGATTTTATGATACTGATACCTTAGATAGCCTTGAGCTATAGCACATAAATCGCACTTTCAGGCATCACAATAACTAGGCTCTGCTTTCCATAAACAGAGTTTTTGTGTTTCAAATAACCTTTGTAACAAAAAGGTACAATTTTAATCGTCTAGTAAACTCATCAATGCTTGAACTTCAACGTCTTGCGGCTCTGATAATTGACACTGCAACTTTAATAACTGACTCTGTAGTGCTTCTACTACATGGATCATATTAGATTCTTGGGCAATTCTTAACTGATTTTCTTTAATTTGGATTTGTTGAAGCAAGTCGTTTTCAACGTGAATTGAGTTGTAATGTTGAGCAATCATAGGTTTACATTTTTTATCAATAGCTAGAGGGGGATTGAAGAAGAATTCAGAAGTCAAGGCGGAGACGTTTAGCCCATTCTGGCTCCTGACTTATGACTCTTATTTCGACTAAATTTATAACCAATGCATTATTCCACACTTTTATCATTTTTTAAAGTTCTGGTAAATTAATTTTCATTACTCATAGTGTTTATGGGTATGGCAGGCTTAATACACCATGTCCATTTTTTTAGGGGCTTTTACAAAAATGTAAATCATGATATAAGATTGGTTGACTTAAGGTTAATTTTAGATGAAACACATAATATTTACGCATGAGTCACAGAAAAGCTAGGCACAGAGAACACCGATAAATAAGAGTTTGAGATATTTTTTGCGTAGGTTATCACAGATAAACTTATCTGTTACTTCATCGAGTCTTGTAGAGAATTTTCAACGATTGTTTTGTGAATGGCATGAACTTAAAACTTATAAAGAGAACAATTTTTACCATTGTAAAAATTATATCTACAGTTCTTATATCCAGCGCAATTGGATTAGAATCATGGCATATTTATGCATTAATAACTAATAGTAATATTCCCAGCAGCCTTAATCCAATTTTTTGGATTGAGCGTTTTGCCATGACGTGCCATTTTATCGAAGGTATTATAGCAGCTTTTTATGCACCTTCAAGAAAAAAAATGCCAATACAATATGCCACTTATACTTTTTTTGTAGGCACCATCGGGTTGTTAGAACTGTTTGATCGAGATGATGCTTCTACATCTTCTACATTCTGAAGGTGTGAGGTTTTTGGATTAGGTAGGTTGGTAGGTGCGATGTCTACGACGGGCTACGCCTACGCACTAGATGTAAGATTATTAAATTCCTGCTACTGACTTTTGCTCAGTAGTGGGGATTTGCCAATACAGGTACACAGGTAGCTGGTGAACCTGACGGACAGAAGAAGGTATAGTTTGTATAGTGAGTGAGATTTTTGCTGCAATTTTAGTTTGATACTAAGGAATTAAAAAATGTCTGCTGATACTCAGATAGTTGCTTATCTTGAAGAAAGTGAATTTGATGTTGTTTTAAATGGAAGTGAAGAGAAAGTTGTTGTTGTTGATTTTACTGCTACTTGGTGTGGCCCCTGTCGGCTGGTCAGTCCTTTGATGGAGCAACTTGCTGAAGAATACAA
Source organism: Nostoc sp. UIC 10630 (assembly GCF_010747425.1). Taxonomy (NCBI): domain Bacteria; kingdom Bacillati; phylum Cyanobacteriota; class Cyanophyceae; order Nostocales; family Nostocaceae; genus Nostoc; species Nostoc sp. UIC 10630. The sequence goes on along the minus strand of NZ_JAAGOG010000057.1, from coordinate 33,953 downwards.
AGGCCGCGCCAAAGTTGTTAAGGTAGACGTTGATAGAAATAAGCCGATTTTCAAAAAATTCGGTCTTCGCAGTATTCCAGCAGTTTTAATTTTCAAAGATGGCATTTTAGCAGAAACCATTGTGGGAGTTTCTCCTTACGAGCAGTTTAGCGAAGCTGTTCAGAAGCTTCTTGAGGTTGTTTAAACTTAATTCGTAATTAAAAAGACTTTTTACCGGATACCTAATAACGGCATTAACGTTTCAAGTGGTGTTTAAATTTCCCGAAGTTTTGAGTATCGGACTTATCACCACTTGAAACATAATTATGAATTGTACATTTTTAAAGCTTCCCTTTTCGCCTATAATGTGATTGCAGTAAACCACTAGAATATTGTTTTGAGTTAATCAGTTCCAATTTTTCTTCAGGGGTAGGCGGTGGGAAAAGCTGTATACCGCTACCTAAGATAGTTGGAATAGTTGAAATAATATATTCATCAATCAAGCTGTGCTGAAGAAATGAATTGATTAATGCTCCGCCACCAACTAGCCAGATATTTTCAAAACCTTGAGCCTCTATATTTGCCAAGGCGTTCTTGACTGTATCAGAAACAAACACAACGTCCTCGCGGTCAGATTGGAGATGGCGTTTGGTGAAAACAAATGATTTCTTCCCCGGATAAGGCCATTCATCAAAACCCAGTCCTACTTCATAAGTATTGCTGCCCAAAACAATAGCATCAATGGATTTGTAGAAAGCACCATAACCGTAGTCTTCTCCCTCTATATCAAGGATTGATAGCCAATCAATTCCGCCATCGCTGCGAGCAATATAACCATCCAAACTAGCTGCAATATAGAGTGTAACTTTCGTCATTTGACTCTCCAAAATTTCACTGCTAATTAAAGTCTTAATCGCAAATTGGTAAATCTCTGATTGTATCACAAAAAACTTTTGCAAGAGTTCTAAAGCACGAGCAACTTATACTTTGATAAAGATGGATTGGAAGGAATGCAAGTCCTGCCTTCTTTGCTTTGCCTTATTTTTGGTCTACAGTTTGAATTGTCAGCATTTGAGGGGGCGTAGCATCTGGTGGGTAGAGAAAATCTACTTTTACCATTCGCAGCTGACCTGGAGATATTTTTAATTGAGCAAGCGGTTCTCCCATCTGTCCCCGTTGTTGAACTAAATGCCAATATTGGGTTTTGGGTAAGCCATTATCGTCATTGTAGCGAATACGAACTGTGCCACGAAAAAAGACGGATGGTTGGGGTGGTGAAAAAAAGCGAAGCCCAGGTTTACTTAAGTCGTCTTCTTTAATAGGTGTTTGAAAAAGCACATTTACAGTTTGTGGTTTGGCGGTATTGTTGATTAATGGTAGCGAGATGTTATATTCAATACCGTAATTACCGTGGGCTTCGTAAGCAGTACCAGGATAACGCACCGCGAGTTTGGCAGTTTGGTTTTGTCCAGTACCCATTTTGCCTGCTAAAAGGGTACTTAAACCGTATGAAAAAGCTTGTCCTGAAGCGGGAATTGTCAGGTATGAACTATTGGAGTCGGTAACTTGTGCTTGCCAACGAGAGCCGACAGCTACCGCCGCTACCCGACCGTAAATTTCTGCTGTCGCTGTAAGATTATTTGGAGGACTAGGAGCAGGTTCACGCGGCCCCGCAAAATCACCATTTTCTAACAAGTTTTCCCATTCTTTTAAAGTGGGCGCTCGTTCAGTAGCATCTGGATTGGGTTTGGCAAACATAGCTAGGTTCGACATATAAACTGGACTATCACTGTACAAACGCAACAAAGTAGAACGTCCATTTAATGGCGGTTTTAAAGGACGCACTGGAATTGGATGATTCATTAACATCCGGCTTTGTTTTGGTGGAATTACTAACTGCGCTGGCCATCCTGACTGCCGTTTTCCTCGTAGCACATCATTCATGACGCGATCGCCAGGGCCAGCATAAATTTTTCCCGAATTATTTGACTGTATGGGGGGAAGTTTGAGAAAAGGTGCATCAGGTTGACTAACATAACTGGCTGCTTGCAATATGTTTATAGTTGCAGGGCGATCGCTTGGATTGTAAACAATCACCCCCAAATAAAGAGTCCGCAAATCATTTGGAGTCTCAATGGCTCGAGCAATATGATGAGAAAACAAATCAAAGCGTCCCTTCCATAGAAAGTTCAGGTGTGCGCTTGGCACTTTTTTGCCTTGAGGAGGAAATGTAGACAGCAGAATACCTTCACTCTGAACTACTTCTGGGTTATTACTGTTAAATACTGGTATTGCATCAAGATGGCCAGGTAAAGGTCTTGTTTGTTGGGGAATGAAGATTTCCTGGGGTTCAGATACTGGAGAAGGTGCTGCTTGAGCCAAAAGCAAATAGGAAATAAAATTAAGCATTTATTCGAAAAGCAATTTATCGGTGAAATTAAGAATACAGCATACTGATAGTAATTATGTATGATGTTGCGCTTTATTCACCTATGCCATATAAGTAAAAATTTTTATGTTGACATTGACTTAAATGCAATACCTGTGAATGAAATTCTCAAGTTGATTTTGAAGAAAGAATTTCTCAATTTTTGTTCAATGTCACCCGGAGGATAATTTGTCGGAGTCTGGAGGCATAAGCTATTTAGTACCTAAAACCCTGATTTTGGGAAAAGTTACCAAGTTGTCCCAGCCGCCATGCGACTCTCAAAAGTATTGCTTTTAACTTTCCTGTTGGGGATAACCGTTCTTCTCGCGTTTGAGGCTTTCTTCTAAGGCTTGAATTTGTTCGCGACGAGCTTCCAATTCTAAGGAACGCCTCGCTAAATCTTGGTTTTGCAACGTCAAGGATTGCCGCCAATGTTCTGCTCGCTCGGCTTCGTGCTGCAAAAACTCTGGGGTAATGCCGATAGTGAGGTAGTTTTGTACCAAATGGAGTACCCAGTTGGTAGCGTCTTCTATTCTTTCAATGTCGCCTGTTGAGGAAAGTTCTACTAAAACAAGCAAGTTTTCACTCATGTTCTTTCCCTTTCCTAGCAGAATGAAAGCCTCTTCTGGAATTATCGCCCACAAGTTATCAGCTTCTTGACGCGCTAACAAGCGTAACTGGTGCTGGTCTAAAAAATCGTTTTTACGCACCTGGGCTAGATATAGCATGAGGGTCGCTTCGCTCCAATTAAAAATTAAAAATTAAAAATTAAAAAAATTTAATAAAATAATAAGTCCCAGAAGTGATATTTGGATCTTGTTAATTGGTAACAGGTAATTGGAATTATTAACACTCCCATTACCCATTACAGTTATCCTAGACCACGCAGGCTATGCCTACATTAACCCCTTAAGGCGATCGCGCAAAATTTCAGCTTGCTTTTGTGCTTCTGCTAAGGCATCTCGCGCCCCTTGTACCACATCAGCCCTAGCTCTATCTACGAAACTAGGATTGTTTAATCTGGTACTCAGGGATTCAATTTCTGCTTCAACTTTACTCAAGCTCTTTTCTAGCTTGGCACGCACAGCTTCAATATCTACCACACCGCTTAGAGGAATTAGCACTTGTATTGTACCAATTACACCTGCGATCGCATTTTCTGATTCTTGTGGTTGCTCTAATTCTTTCTGGGGGAAAAAGCGTCCCCATAACCTAAGTCTCGCTTGAGCAGTTAATAAATTTTGGCTAACAAACCAAGCTGTGTAACCAAAACCAACTAATTCAAAGAAAGTTCCGACGATGGGAATGTCATCAATGGCATTTCCCGCAGCTAAACCCAATCTAGCAAAGACAATGGCCACAAGAATTAAGCCAATTATCTTCAAACCCCTCTGAGGTTTCTTTGCAGTAACAGTTTGGTTTTCTTGTTTGTCAGTAATGGTTAAAATCTCAACCTTCGCCAAATCTTTAATATAAGACTGTCCAGCAGTGAGAATTTCCCGCTCCTTCTCGCTTTCAGTTTGCAAATTCGCTGTCACTTTTACCCCTGGCTTAATATCCGCTTCTGCGCGCAAATTCCGAATTGTGCGGATAGTAGCAATCAGCAATTCAAACTGTTCTTCTAAAGCTGGATCAATTAGGTTTGCATCTACCTGGGGATATATTTGCAATGGTAAAGTTTGCGGGGAATCTGCTGGTTGTTGGGTGAGAGTTTGCCAAATTTCTTCGGTAATATGAGGCATCAACGGATGAAGCAGTTTTAAAATTCCTTCTAATATGTAGCCGAGGGTTTGCTGTGCTACCCGCCGCGATACTGGATCGGCATCTGCTTGCAATCTGGATTTCACCAGTTCAATATACTGATCGCAGAAATCACCCCAAATAAACTCATAGAGTCCTTTTGCTGCTTCCCCTAAACCGTAATTATCGATGTAATTAGTGGTTTGTTTGATAACTTGATGATACCGCGAGATAATCCAGCGATCGCTCAATTCTGTAGCGACTGGATTCCCCAATTGTTGCGGCGTTTGTCCATCCAAATTCATCATCACAAACCGGGCAGCATTCCACAACTTATTTGCAAAGTTGCGGGATGCCTCTACAGATGCCGATTCATCCTTTTTGCGATCGTATTCTAAGCGGATATCTTGACCAGCGCCAGCCACTTCCCTAATTAGGGTATAGCGCAGGGCATCAGTACCATATTTGTCAATTAATAACAGAGGGTCAATGCCATTACCTTTGGTCTTTGACATCTTCTGACCTTTTTCATCCAGCACCAAGCCGTGGATGTAAACTGTTTGGAAAGGCATTTGACCAGTAAAATGCCCAGCCATCATAGTCATTCTGGCTACCCAGAAAAAGATGATGTCAAAGCCTGTCACCAAAGTAGTAGTCGGGTAGTAAGTCGCTAAATCTTGAGTTTGTTCCGGCCAGCCTAAAGTCGAAAATGGCCACAGTCCAGAAGAAAACCAAGTATCCAGCACATCTGGGTCTTGTTCTAACTTGACATTTTCGCCAAATTGTGATTTAGCTTTTTCCCAAGCTTCAGTTTCCGATTTTGCTACCACAAAGGGCGTGTTATCGGTAATTTGCCCATCCGTTTCACTGATAGCGTACCAAGCCGGAATTTGGTGTCCCCACCATAATTGACGAGAGATACACCAATCTTTGAGTTTTACTAGCCAATCACGATAGACCTTAGTCCAGCGTTGGGGGACAAACTCTGGAGAAGTTTGCTGGTCGAGGAATTCGAGACTGTTATCAGCTAAGGGGCGAATTTTGACGAACCATTGAGTTGAGAGGAGGGGTTCAATAGGTACTTTACCGCGATCGCTGTAGGGAACGGTATGCTTATAATCTTCTATCTTCACCAAAAAGCCATCTGCTTCTAGGCGAGAAACCACATTTTTTCTAGCAACAAAGCGGTCTTGTCCTTGAAATTCCCCAGCATTGGCGTTGAGAGTGCCGTCTTTGTTCATAATGTTGATTAACGGCAGATTGTGACGCTTACCCATGTCGAAATCATTCGGGTCATGGGCGGGAGTCACCTTTACGCAGCCTGTGCCAAAAGTGGGGTCAACAAATTCATCGCCAATAATGGGAATTTCTCGTTGTAGAATTGGCAGAGTTAAAGTTTTGCCGATGAGATGTTTGTAGCGATCGTCATTGGGATTAACAGCTACAGCCGTATCACCCAGCATCGTTTCTGGTCGAGTTGTCGCCACCTCTACAAAACCGGAACCATCGGTGAGGGGATAGCGGAAGTGCCAGAGATTTCCATTCACCTCTTGATTTTCCACTTCCACGTCAGACACAGCCGACTGAGAAGCTGGACACCAATTAACTAAATATTCACCACGATAAATTAAGCCTTCTTCGTAAAGGCGAGTAAATGCCTCCACAACAGCTTTGGATAAACCCTCATCCAGGGTAAACCTTTCCCGTGACCAGTCCACTGAGACACCCAAGCGTCGTAGCTGATTCAGAATTGTTCCTTCAGACTCCGCCTTCCATTGCCAAGCGCGTTCTAGGAATTTCTCGCGCCCCAATTCGTAGCGAGTCTTACCCTCTTTCTTGAGTTGCTTTTCTAGCATACTATGCACAGCAATGCTGGCGTGGTCAGTTCCGGGTAGCCATAGGGTATTGCGTCCCTGCATCCGGTGGTAGCGCACGAGGGTATCAATTAAGGCACTTTCAAAGGCGTGACCCATGTGTAAGCTGCCGGTGACATTCGGGGGGGGAATGACGATGCAGTAGGGTTCGCCGCCTTTGTTGGGGTCAGCTTTGTAAACTTGGTTGTCTTCCCAGAATTTTTGCCACTTGGCTTCGGTGGAAAAGGGGTCATAGAGACTGGGGAGATTGGGAATGGTTGCGGTCATGCGGGAAAACTAAGGAAGGACTCTAATAAATTTTGCCACAGGGTTGGAGAGGGATTATATGGAAACGAACCGCAAAGGACGCGAAGTACGCAAAGGAAGAGGAGGAAGATTAAGATGAGGCAACCAAGTGTTCAGTTAGAAAAGTTAGCTTATAGAGTGATTGGGGCGGCGATTGAGGTACATCAGGTATTAGGAGCGGGGTTTTTAGAGGAGGTTTATCACAAAGCGTTGAGAGAAGAATTTCTAATGCGCGAGATACCTCACAAGTTTGAGCATCCAGTAAAAGTAAACTACAAAGGTCGTCCAGTCGGCGAGGGCAAATTAGATTTTTTGGTTGGAGACTCTCTAATTGTTGAATTGAAAGCTGTCCAAAACTTAATCCCCATTCATGAAGCCCAAGTCCTTTCTTACCTTAAAATGACTCATTACCCTCTAGCTCTTCTCATCAACTTTAACGTCCCTATCCTCAAAGACGGCATCAAACGCATCATACTCTCTTCTTAATCTTCTTTGCGCTCTTTGCGTCCTTCGCGGTTCGTCCCCTAAACCCATGAAACACCAAACAATCTCCCCTTGGACATTCATCCCCACCCTATATTTCACCTCCGGCATACCTTACATCATCATCAACACAGTTTCCGTAATCTTTTACAAAAAACTCGGAATTGATAACGCCCAAATTGCCCTTTGGACAAGCTTTCTCTATCTACCTTGGGTCATCAAAATGTTTTGGGGCCCAATTGTTGATATTTACTCTACCAAACGTAAATGGATACTTTATACCCAATTTGCCATGTTTTGCTGCTTGGGTTTGATAGCCTTCTCCTTACAACTGCCAAATTTCTTTTTTATCTCCCTTATAGCATTAACAATAGGAGCATTTATTTCTGCAACTTATGACATTGCCACAGATGGCTTCTATCTGCTGGCTTTATCTCCAGAACAACAAGCCTTCTTTGTTGGCATTCGCTCACTATTTTATAGAATGGCTGTTATCTTTGGTTCTGGAATATTAGTAGTCTTAGCAGGTCAGCTTGAAGTATCTCTCAATAATATTCCTTTAAGCTGGACTATTGTTATTGGGTTCTCAGCTTTAATTTTAGCAATCCTGTTTATTTCCCATCGTCTATTTTTACCATTACCGGAATCAGATAACCAACGGCAAATACAAGCTAGAGAAAAGATACCTTTTTGGTCAATTATTAGCTCATATTTTGCTCAAGATAAAATTATCAGTATTTTAGCCTTTATCTTGCTCTACAGATTTGGCGAAGCGATGCTTGTCAAGATAGCCTCTTTGTTTTTATTGGACAAACCAGAAGTCGGTGGCTTAGGGCTATCAACGTCAGATGTCGGGCTAGTATACGGTACTTTTGGGGTAATATCTCTGATTTGTGGAGGAATTTTAGGAGGCTTGCTAATTTCAAAATATGGATTAAAAAAGTGTCTATTTCCTATGGCTTTGGCATTAAACTTGCCTGATATATTTTATGTATATATGGCTTATGCTAAACCTTCGTTGAAATTAATATATCCCTTGGTTTCATTAGAACAATTTGGCTATGGTTTTGGATTTACGGCTTTTAGTGTTTATCTAATGTATATTTCCCAAGGCGAATATAAAACTTCTCATTTTGCCATATCCACTGGCATTATGGCTTTAGGAATGATGCTACCTGGATTAGTTAGCGGTTATCTACAAAAATCTTTTGGCTATCCATTATTTTTTATCTTGGTTTGTTTGTTTACTATTCCTGGGATGATTGCTATCTTTTTTATTCCTTTAAAGGAAGAATTGAAGCGTCAAAATAATTAATATTGTTACAAATCTATAGCAATCTTAAATGAGTTATGAAAAATAGAATTTTAATCGAACCACAGAGGCGCAGAGAACACAGAGAGATAAGAAATGGAGATTTTAAAAGATGATTTAGGACTGCTATATGACTTATGTTTTGGGGGTAGATGGCGGTGGTAGCAAGACTGTTTGTGTCTTGATGGATGATTTGCGTCAAGTGCTAGGTTACGGTGAAGCAGGCCCATCTAATTATCAAAGTATAGGTATTGAAGCAACTTTAAAATCTATCAAATCAGCAATTAAGAATGCTGTTGAGGCAGCAACAATTACAAATACCCTGAAGATTGACGCGATATGCCTGGGTTTAGCGGGTGTCGGTCGTGCAGCAGATATTGAACTAGTAAAAGGTTTAGTTGAAGAGTTACAAAATCACAAATCTCTGCCTGTAATTTGGGCATTACAACCAGAGAATATTGTAATTTGTAACGATGCTTTAATTGCTTTAGTTGGTGGAATTGGCCAGCCTGTAGGAATTGTGGTTGCAGTAGGTACTGGTTCGATAGTTTTCGGACGAAATCATGAAGGACATACGAAACGGGTCGGTGGCTGGGGTTATATTTTAGGAGATGAAGGTAGCGCCTATAAAATTGCGATCGCAGGCATGAATGCAGCATTAAAATCTTATGATGGGCGAGAAATATCAACGAGTTTGATAGAGGGTTTCAAACAGCATCTTGATTTGGAAAGTATAGAAGATTTAATAGAAGTAGTATATCGCCGAGAATGGGGAGTCAAACAGATAGCTGCTTTAGCACCAATTGTAGATTTTGCAGCAGCGTCAGGTGATATAGTAGCAAATATCATAATTGATGATGCTGTAAGAGAGTTAGTAAAAGCTACATCTACAGTAATTGATACAATTTTTACTGCTGACTCAGTTTTAGAAGTAGTCACAACGGGAAGTGTGTGGCGCGGTAGATGCAATATCCATGAAAGATTTGCAGCGTCTCTTCTTAAGAAGTTTCCTAATGTAAAGGTAATTTTTCCGAGGTACGAGCCTGCTTACGGTGCTGGTTTATTAGCTTTGCAGACAACTCAAAATTGACGCGAAGAAAGCAATGATAGGAGTTTTCAGTTTGCGAATATGCGCCCTAAGAAAGTTATTATTTCAGACCAAGCTGCGGTGGTAGCACTAGAATCATAACGATAACCGTCGTCGCGCATGAATGTATGTTCTGCTTCATAGAAGAAAACTTGGTGAGGGATGTTAGCATTCTCAATTGCTTTTATTATGGTTTGGCGATCGCTATCTGGTATATGAGGGTCAAGAGTACCAAACACCATTAGCATCTCGCCTTTGATTTCACTTACCCTCTGGATTGTATCGGCTACCTCTTTACCCAGTTTACCACTAGGAATCCCAGTAGGGTAACAGCAGACACAAGCCCGAATTTCGCTTTGAAATGCTGCGCGAAAAGCTAAATGTCCACCAATACAAAAGCCAAGAGTGCCTATTTGATTTGAAGAAACTGCACTCTCTCCTTTCAGAAATTCAATCACAGCAAGGCAATCGGCATCATAATCAGCTACGGAGGTTCGACGCGCATCGTCATTTCCCCGCATCCTTCCCAGATCGTCTGGCTCTATTACTAAACCAACTGGCTCAATTCGGTGAAAAATTTCTGGTGCTGCTACTACATAGCCATATCCTGCTAAGTAGTTCGCTAGACGAATCATTGGATCGCCTAGCTGATAAATATCACTGTAGAAGACAATACCAGGGTATTTTCCTGCTGCTTTAGGAGCCGCAACATAAACACGCATTAAACTGCCATCGACTCTTAACTCAACGTTGCGCTTAGTAATTTGCACTTTTTTGTCTCCGTGTATATCAATATGGCATCTAGCGATCGCCTCATCGCAATAATCTGCTTAGAGATGCGTTAGTGTTGCAGGACGAAGTACAGCCCAATGCCATTTTGCATCTTTAATATTGAACTGCTTGTAGTATTCTTCTACATTTTTCAAAATCTACAGAACGAAATTAGATTAATTTATTGATAGTAAAAAAACATCCAATCTCCGCTACGCACATCTGTGCGCCCCTATAAATGTGCTTTTTAAGACTTAAGTATTTCCATGAAATAAACTTACCACAGAGGCGATCGCAGATGATGACTATTGGGAAATTACTAAATAAACAAGGACAGCAAGGAAATCATCAAAATCCAGAGGTTAGCTATTTCTGGTCAATTTCCAACTTCAACTCTTGTAAAAGTTCAGTACTAATGGGTGAAGTTGCCAGAATTGGATGCTTAATACCTCCCCAAATACTTCCAGTGCGGATACGATGGGAAACTAATATTTCAGAAATTTGACTAGATATTAAAACCTGTGGTGGTGCAAGTTGACCGATGGCCCTAGCTCTCTGGTAATGATATGATTCTGATAAAGCTAGATCCAGTTTTTCAGCAATAATTTCTGGGGTTTCTTTTGCCGAATCTAGTAATAGAATATAGTGTGGAGGATCGGCAATAGGCATCAAACTTTTAAAATTAGTTTCTTGTAAATTTAACGTAGTCAAAGCATTTTTTACAAAAGTTTCTTGCAACTTTTCGCCCACTAAATCGCTAATAGCCTGATGTCGTCCAAGAAACTCTAAACAGGGAGTGTGGCGATAGTAATGAGTTACCCGGATGCGATCGCCAATTCGATAACGATACAATCCGCCTTTCTGGGATAAAATAATCGTGTATTCATTGCCAATATTGAGTTCGTGTAAACCATGCAAGGAACCAGTCTCATCCTCGAACTCGAAAAAAACTTCATCAAGAACTGGAATATATCCCCCAGCTACAATCAAGGGAATCGTTATTGGGGCTTCCGTTGCTAGTAGTCCTTTACCTTGAATTAATGCACCTGGAAATTGCGATCTTAATCCTTGAGCTTGATCTGCTGCATTGGCACTATCCCAGCAAGAAATCAGCTTTAAATTTGGCCAGAGTTGCATCCAGGGAATATTACTTTCACTAAGGAGTTGCAAGCGATGATGTGAAATTAGATTGTGTAATTCTCCTCGCAATAAATCCTGATTTTCTTGAATATATTTTAAATGTACTTGTAGAAAACTAGGACTCCAAATAGAAATAATTTCTAGTTTTTCAGCCTCTAATAATGCCAAAGCCAGTTGATGTTTAAACAAATTTGCATCATGCAGCCGATTAAGTTTATTTGGCATCACCAACCAAGGACGCAAAAACCAACGCAACCAACCATCTAAATAATCTAAATCATCTTGTAAAGTTTGGCTATCAGCTACATTTAATTGCGGTGAGATACAAGCATAAATCTTGCCTGTAGAAAATTTTGGGCCATGTACAATCAAATCATGCGCCCATACACAGAACATTTGATTAAACGATCGCCGCAAAGATTGAGTATAAGGAACCCATTTTACTGCCCCACTACTACCAGAGGTTTTTTCATAGAACAAAATGGGTTCTGGAGTGAGGAAAATTTGCTGCTGTTTCTGATTTAACCAGGGTTCGAGTGCATCATAATCTACGATTGGTACACGCTGCCAATCGTCTATAGAATGAATTCCCAAAGTTTTACCATACTCACTTTTGATTAAGCGATCGCAAATTTCCTTTTGTACGGATGTCTGCATTAACTCTGGGTTATCCAAAGCTTGATGAAATCGCCTCGCAGTTGGCGCGAGAATTTGCCCAAAAAGCTGAATAATCGGACGCATTATTGCACCTTTTGATTAGGATAAAGGTTGCTGGCTGCTGGTAAATAAGAACCATCACCAATGACTACACCGGGAGCAAGATTAGATCCGGCTCCCACAAAAACATTGCTACCAATCTTGACTTTTTTGACATACAACATTAAATTTTGCTTGCGGGGTTTAATGATATGGGAATAGATACCGACACCATGCCCGATAACGACGCGATCGCCAATTTCTAACAAACTGCGATCGGCAATCTCCAATCTTGTTGTCCAGTATACATCTCGCCCTACTTTAGCACCCCACAATCGCAACCAACAGGAAAACACCCCCGGAATCAATCGCAGCACTGCTTCCAACACCGGAATTGCAATATAAATTACCTGGATTTGATGGCTACCCCACCAGGGACTATATTCTTTACCTTGTAGATAACTAATCCCCTCTCGCACAGGATAAACCCATTCATGCAAGCGGTAAACTAGCACTGGTAGCCCATAAATAGAAAGGAACACCGCCAGAATGCTGAAGATATTGGGTGAATAGGCGAGGTAGACTATTGCTGCCCCAGTTAGCAATAATATAAAAGTGGGAAGAAAGGAAAGAATTTTACTTATAACTGTCATGAAAATGGGAACAAAAGTTTTTGGAACAAGTTTAATGAGCTAGGAATTCCGATTATAGACGGCACTTTTTTGCTTTCATAATATGTTCCATGTAATTTATCCCAAATTTTCAGATTAGCCCCATAGTTATAATTGTGGATTTCGCGGCAATGATGCCAAGCATGATCCTGTGGTAAGATTAGCCAAGAAGATAAAAATTGGTAAAGCTTGGTATTTACTGGAATCATCAAGTTGCTATGTCGCCATAAATCTAAGGCAGAAGTTAGACTTACTCCAAGTAAATAACCTGTTGGATCGGCTAATAGATATAAAAATAAAGTGTGTATCCATAAATAAATAATTAACAAACTTGTCCAAAGTGTGTTACGAGAAGTTCCTAATACATCCATCTGAGTGACAGTATGATGGACTTTATGAACATTCCACAACAATTTAGTATGTAATAAACGATGATTCCAATAATATAAATAATCAACCACAACAAAACTGATAATAAAAGCTGGAATTAATGATACTTTTAAATATCCTTGTTGAGTGGGTAGTAAATATTGATAAAGCCAATAAACTAAAGTCGCTTGTAGGAAAGGAATCAAAATTCCTTGAATTGTTAATCCTGTACTATCTAGCAACCAATCTTCACGACTTTTAACTTTGAGTTGAGTTCGTCCAACCTGATTGCTAATAGTCCAACCAACTAATCCGATAAAAGAGCCAAAAATTAGTAGTTGTGAAAAGTTTTGTATTTCCACTTTTAATTGCTCACACTGATTTTAAACATGGGTTTTACCCCACCCTAACCCTCCCCTTATAAAGGTGAGGGAACTGGATTTTCTTATTTCCCCCTTTTACAAGGGGGATTAAGGGGGGTAATTACGAATTATTTTTAAACCCAAAATGTAACTTTTACTGATTGATTTGGCAATAAACGCGGATCTTCTCCACGAGATATGGCTGCCATAATTGACTCGACAAATATATGAATTGTGTCCGCAGGGGTATTATAAAATTGTGTCCCGTATTTAGCGATCGCTTCCCCCTGAATACCCAAAATTTCCACGTCTTGGCGGATAATGTGTTGAGCAGTCCACCGCACAAAGGGACGTGCTAATTTATTCCAAATACCATAGTTATAGGTGACATCGGTGTAAACCAGAGTTGAATTATCGGTTTCTGGAATAGATTGACTGGTAATGAACAAATGGCGATTATGTGCCATCTTATACTCTACAGAGGTAATGTTTGGCATATAAAAGCGATCGCTATGTTTAATCTCTGCACCCTGTAAATTCAGAAAACGGCTGTACCATCCCAAATTACTGTTTTCGTTGCGATACTCCACCAAAACCGAACCATTCCAGCGTTCAACAGTCATCTCTAGCTTTTGTTGGCGGGAAGTACGGAAAACACCAGGATGAACAAAAGCCGTATGGGGAATATCAATAAAGTTCTCTGCACAATTAGTAACATTGTTAGCAAAACGGTTAATTACCCGCACCGTTTCCCATCCCCTTTGTCCGTAGTGAGGCATAGAAAAGGGTTCAAAATCAACGCTATTGGCTAACCGCACATAAACATAGCCATCTTGTTCTTTGGTAGCGTAACACTTGGCTCGACGCTGTGGGGAAGGTTTGAAATCATCTCCTTCGGCTGGAACAGCAATCACGTTTCCAACCCCGTCATATACCCAACCATGATAGGGACATTGTAAAGCACCGTTACAGATTTTACCTGATGATAGACGGCTATTGCGGTGTAAACAGCGATCGCGCAAAGCTACGGGTTGTCCATCTTCACCACGAAATATCGCTAACCATTCTCCTAAAACGGTGCGTGGTAATACTTTGTTAGGTTGTAACTGTTCGCTGAGTGCGACAATGTACCAGAAATCTGCAAATTGCATGGTGGGTGGGAGCGATCGTATTTAAATTATGGCAATGTCTTGAGTAGAACTGCATTGCTGTATCTATCAAATTCCAAAAGAGCTAATTTACAATTAAAAATGAGATAACCTCACATGGGAAAAGGATCGTGACATTACAACAATTGCAAAAGCAGGTATTAGAGTTACCAATTAGCGATCGCTGGACACTAGTGCAGATCCTTTTGGAGTCGCTACAGCAAGAAACTAGCTCTGAATTGAAAAAGGGTAACTTGTCTCGACTGCGAGGGATTGCAAAAGGTACAGAAATATCAAGTGAAAATGTTGAAGTAGATTATGTTAACTATCTGACTGAAAAATATCAATAATGCGAATTTTAATTGATACAAATGTTGTGCTTGATTTTTTACAAGAGCGAGAACCTTTTGTAGAGGATGCGGCAAAACTGTTTGCAAAAATTGATGCTGGTGAGATCGAAGGGTTTATTGCAGCAACAACAATTACTAACATCTATTACATTGTCCGCAAAGCAGCAGGTGCGTAGGCGTAGCCCGTCGTAGACATCGCTGCTCAAGATGCAATTGCACAAATTTTGACAGATTTACATATTTGTGAAGTCGATAGAGGAATTTTGGAACTAGCGATCGCGCTGAATTTTAAAGATTTTAAGGATACGGTGCAAAGTTGTTAATATATTATTTGCCCTACTTTTACAAAAATGCCAAACAACAAACGCAGTAAGCTTAATAAACGTAAGAATAAAACCACAAAAATATTTGGACAAGAGTCAACCGAGTTGATGTTTACACAGCTTGACAATCCTTTTACTGGCGTTCCTGTAGAAGCTGTGAGTAAGATACTTATTGAAGCTGGAAAATCATATGAAATAGAATTCACAGAATCCTTTGACCATCTGTTAAACATACTTAAAAATGTTAACCTTTTACACTTAATTTCTGTTCTTGCCGTTTATGGTCTTTCTGTCGGCATGACCAACACAGGAAAGACCTCTAAAAAGAAAAATTCTACAGTTCATCAGGCTCATGTGGAGCTTATTCAAGCATTAGCTCTACGTTCACCTTTTTCGGAACATTCTTACGAACCAGTAAGTCCAGAGCAAGTTCAGGAGATTTGGGATTTACTTGTTTCGCTCGATATTACCTTTAATCTAAAGCGACTTGTACAAATTAAAAAGGCTACAACGGAAGAAAAAAAAGCTATTTTAACATTACAGGAATGGCTTAGATTACACACAAGCATTGTTCGCAACTGGGGATATATAAGACGTGTTATCTCAATTTCAAAAAGATTATATTTGTATCTTGATCCATTGTTCAAGAAATCAGTTGGTTTAGAAGCAACATCTTTAATTGATGTATTTGATTATCTGGTTGAGCATGTAGAGCAAGTAATTAATGAGCGGTTTCAGAAGATAAGGTCTGTGTTTAAAGCACGAACTATAGAACAAGCTATAAAAATTTACTATGAAGTATACCAACTATCAGGCTCAGTAGATGAGGCAATTGCTTTCCTAAAAGAGCGTGGTGCAACGCTTGAGGAAGTGCGTTTTCTAATTTTGAGTCATACTGACCTATTTTTTACTGAATTATTTTCGTTCTCATCTGCGGAATTGGCAAGTTCGATAAATCTAGAACCTGTAGATGTTGAATGTGCTTTATCTAGACTAAGCTATCAGTTTGGCGATCTTAATGATTCTAATCCAGAACACTTTTTTCTTGGAAACCCAGTTTGGACTAAACCTTTAATTAAATTGCCAACTAATAGCTATTTTTGTGCAGCACCACAACTTTTCTTTAGCTTTATTTTCCAGACACTTGATAGTCTTTTGCCTGCTGAAGAACTAAAACGTGAAGTACAGGACAAGCGTCGTCCTAAATTTCTGGAGGATGAAGTTAAGAAGCTATTTATGCAAGCTTTCCCTCAAGCTGTCTTCAAACAAAACTTTAAGTGGAAAGATTCAAATATAGAATATGAGTCAGATTTCCTTTTGCAAATTGATTCTTACCTTATAATTGTTGAAGCTAAATCTGGTGCTGTTTCCAGATATGCACTGCGTGGAGCGCCAGAATCAGCTAAGAATGATATTCAGGAATTGCTCGTAAATCCTGCTATTCAGTCAAAGCGTTTCTCAGACAAAATCAAAGAATTAAAAACTCAGCAGATTTATCCAGAGGCATTTAAGAAATTAAACTTTGATTTAAATGCTATTCAAAATATTATTCGTCTATCAGTAACACTAGAAGATTTTGCAACTCTCCAATCACAAGTATCAAAACTACGTGATACAGGTTGGTTAGATAAAGAATTTTCTGCTGCACCAACTATAGCACTTGCTGATTTAGAGGTTGTCTTTGACATTTTGACTTCTGCTTCAGAGAAGATTCATTATCTAGTACGCCGTACTGAATTAGAAGAGAATATGCAATATATTGGCGATGAATTAGATTTACTAGGATTTTATCTTGAAACTGGTTTCAACCTTGGCAAAGCAGAATTTGATCCAAGAGAATTGATTATTTCAGGAATGTCTAAGAAAATCGATGAATACTATGTTGCTTTAGAACACGAAATTACTAGAAATAAGCCAAGTTTAGAATTAATAAAATGGTGGAAAGATATTCAAATTCGTATAGAGCAAAGACATCCTTATCGCTGGTTAGAAGTTGCAGTTATGTTACTAAATGTTTCTCTGAGCGATCAACGTAAAGCTGAAAAAGAGTTTAAGAGGATTACGAAGAATGTTAAAAAAAACTGGTATAAGCCAGGACATATTAACTCAATCATCATAAATCTTCCACAAAGATGTGATAATATTGCATTATTAGCATTTCGAGAACGTCAGAAAGACCAACGTCACGACTTAATGCAAAATCTTGCAAGTAAAGTGTTTTCAGAAACAAATGCAGAGCGATGCTTAGTTATTGGCGTTAATATTGATGATCAAGATTGGTATCCATATAGTACACTAGGTGTTTTTCAACGCGATTAGTTCGTTGTTATAGGAGGATAAAAATACGAAATCACTCGTTAACCTAATCTATTATTCCAGTCTCCGAATTTCAACATTACCTGTAACATCAACTTGACAAGCTAACCGCCCATGAGGATGATTAGCTGCTAATGCCTCCAGCATTTCCTGTTCATCAGGTTGAGGAGGAGGAATATCACCAATAACCTCAACCAAACAAGTGCCACAAATACCAGTCCGACAACCAAACAAAACAGGTGAATTCTGAATCGTGAGATGTTCAGACAAACTTTGATGACATTCCAGAGTGATAGGAAGAAAATCACTTCCCGGAAAGGATATTGTACAGAAGTCAGCCATAATACGTAACAACTTTACCTAAACAACACTCTTCCATTCCTCTGTGCGCCTCTGCGTCTCTACGTGAGATATAAACAAATCCTCTTGCTGTTCAAAACCTTGAAAAGCTCTTTTTTGAGTCGCCAAATATCGAGAAATTGAATTAGTAGCCATCAGCAACATATCCCGATTACGTTGCCAAAGATAATCGAGTCTTTCAACATACACCTGATAAGATTTCATCGCTTCCTGATGAGTTGAAAAACTGCGCTGCAATCCTTCCGACTCTTCCGTAAAACAACGCTGCATCATTTCTTTAGCATCCTTGTCACTCATCTCAAAAATGGGCGATCGCAACACCCGATAAATCTTGCCATACAACGCAGGATCGTACCAGAAAATACCGTTTATCGCCGCCGAAAAATGAAAATGATCCTTCTGGCATCCCAGCAATCCTAAATTAGCTACCAGTCGCTCATAAGCAGTTGGTGGCTTCAGGCAAGTGACAACATCGTGAGATATAATAGTCGAACTATTGAAGTGAAAGCTTTCATCCATGAAGTGATAATAAGAGACTTTAGCAGGAATTGGAGCAGCTTCAGGATGGGGATGTTTTTGATAATAATTGCTGAGTTTGTGCTGTACTAACTTGCCGTTTAGTGTCCGCACTCCCCGGACTGTGAAATACTGACAAGCCAAAAAAGTATTATTCGCAGAAATCAGCCCAAAGTATTGAAGTTGAATTTTTTTCCACCAAGTTTTTAGGGCATTGGTGTCAGCATAAACCATCGTTTCTGTAAAGGGGCCGCGCATCGGGTAGGTAAAGATAAGTTCCCCAAACAAAGCTTGTTCAACTTGTTTGGCAATTGTGCGGAAGGCGTTAATGTGCGATCGCTCTTGGGTGGATTCCAAATCTAAGGTATCGCAGATTAAGCGAAACTCTTCTTGAGCGTAAAGTCCCGCTGCACTGGTTTGATTGAAAAAGATAGTTGCAATTTCCGCAGAAACAATTTGTGAGTAGTAAGCTACCCAGTAAAGTTGGTTCAAAATTATACGCTGATGTTGGCTGGATTGTTCCCATAAAGGTGTGCCATATAGCAGGGAAAATTCTTCTGGGTTCCAATACTCGTTTTGACAATTTTCATAGCGAAAATTGGTAACTGCCTCATCCATTAAAGCAGTATGATCTTGCTGTTTGTTGCGGGTGTGGTTAATTTGTAATTTGCGATGAATAGTTTTTTCCATATCCGTTTTTATTTCACGCAGAGATAAGATTGATATTTATCACACACATTGATGGGCAGGGAGTGGTTCAAAGGCTCCGCGTTCTTCTAAATTTTGCAGGATAGACTGGGCTGATGTTCCCCCCATAAGCGATCGCAATATTTGTAATCGCGTTCCGCTATGAGTCTGTGTATCTAGTTCTTCTAAAATTTGGATTTTTTGCGATCGCGTCAGATGTCCTTTGACTTGTTCGATTGCTGCAAGTAAACTTTGCGGCCCCACCTGTACCATAAATAAAAACTGTGCCAATACATCGAGAATTGTTGTTTGACTGAATGCTGAAACAGTAATTTGATTAAATAAGGTGGTTCCCGTAGCGTGATGACGGGATTCAGATTGTAAAAAGCTGGAAAAAAGTTCTGCTAAAACTGGATAGCAACATTCCTTTGCTAAACGCCGATAATGGCTTAAACCCCATCCTTCTAAAACGACTTGCAGCACAAACAACAAAACTGTTTTATCTGCACTTTCAACCACTTCTGATAGTAAGTGCAAAAACGGATCGTTTGTGCTAGTTACTTCCATTTCTGGTAAAAAATGGCTAATTTGGTGAAGGTGGGTAGCTTCATCAGCCGTAAACAATCCATAAAGCATTCGTTCTTCAACTGTTTCGGCGAAAAGTACCATTTTTGCCATGTAGCCAACACCTGCTTTCTCAATGAAATATGATTCTTCTAACAAGCTGCGGTTGGCAAGTTCTAGAATAGCTGATTGTTCAGTAATATTAGATTGTTGAAAAATTTTGACTTGATATAAGTTAAAAAATTCTGCATTCCAATAATTTAATTGCGGGTAATTAGCATAATTATTCTGATTGGGTAACGCTGCTGTTAATATCCGTCGCAAACGGTCATCAGAATCTGTGTGCGGTAGATCAAAACCGGCAATGTTATATTTTGAATCCATGTTCAGGGCTAGGTGTTGATAGGGTTTGAATATTTGGATAATTAACAGTGTCCCAAGTCCCCCAGCTTAAGGTTTTCTGGTGATTAACGTGCTGAATAAATTCCAGAATAGATTGATCTGCTTTAGTGGGAGTCTTTAAATCAAACTGAATTGTTTGAAATACCTGTGTATCCCCTTTTGCGAAGTAATTACCAACCTGCTGAGTTAACCATAATAAACCACGATTTAAAACCCATCCCCAAAATCCCGGACGCTTGGGAGTCACAAGAATTGTTTGCCCTTCAGTTTTACCACCTTCTATCATTCGCAGTGTAAATATAATGTAGAAGTGCAGAAAATCCGGGCCTAGCGTCACCGTGCCAGTACTACCATACCAGTAACACATACTATAAGTAACTTCCTTGCGATATAGAGGACGAATCAGGCGAATTAACCAAGAATCATCCCCTCCCCGTGTAGTGTTACTGAAGGTAATAGCGTTGGGGTTGAGGTTTTGAGAATCAAATACAATCTCTAAAGGTAAATTGTGTACTGTATTGAAATGGTGAGCATCTATCGCATTAATTAGTAAGACATTGGGATGGCAATTTTTGACAAAGCGAGTTCCCAATATATAATCACAATCTGCCTGTTCTAATTCTGGTACAAAAGGCAGCGAATTTGGCTTTTCTTCTCCCGCCCAAACCCAAATCATGCCGTATTTTTCTGCCGTGTACCAAGTTTTAATACACACAGGTAGCGGTTTTCCGAGAGAAGGAACATCTACACAAATTCCGCGACTGTCATACTTCCAATTATGAAAAAAGCAGCGAATCCCATCACCTTCTACCTTACCTTCTGCTAAATGTGCGCCCATGTGTGGACAATAAGCATCTATAGCTACTACCTGACGACTAACTCCCCGATAAATTGCCAGATTTCTACCTAGCAAAGTTATAGCTTTTACCTGGCCAAGCTTTAATTTTTTTGATGCTAATGTCCAGTACCATCCTTCTATAAATTGTGTTGGGTTATTAAAGTTTAAGTGTGGGTTAGTAGATAGCATAAAAGTTAAACAAGAACACAATCTTGCACAAATTTTAAAGATGATTCTGACTTCCACATCCGTTGTCCAGAACGGGTGAGATTGTCATAATTAATTTCAGTTAAACAAACTAATTCATCCCCTAACCGATAATCGGGATTTTTTTCCTCAAAAAATTGGATATGGGGATTAGTTTGTCGTCCTGATGGAATTTCAATCAGCCCTTCCCGTAAAATTTGGGGATGCGGAAACCGGACAATACCACTTGCTTCTTGATATAAGCTACCATAATATTCCTGTGCCAAATTACCCATTAGATGTTTAACATCGGCAGGTGTTGTAACATCATAACGGGGGTAGAAATCTTGCCAAAAGGTAGGGAGAAAACGATAAGTACGAAAACCAGAGCAAATTAGCAACCAGTAAAGTTTATTTTCTGCATAGTGTTGACGCAGAAAATTGATGGCAGCAATCCAACTTCGTGGTAGTGTTGTACTCGACCAAGCACTAGGATCTACGATAGTGTCGCCGGAATATACCACACTAATTTTTTCTCCCAAAAAAGTCTTGTGGCATAACATCAAAGTTGAAAATCCTTTGAGTGCATTGGATGTTTCATCTCTCAACAACAAAACCCAGTTTTTGCGCTCTAGATCAATTTCAAACCCATCCCAGGTTATACCTTGAAAGTGATTTTGCAGCAACGCATACATGGCGGTGCGATCGCTTGGCTGCAAATTTTGAACAGGAATCAGCAAACTTTTCATTACTCGTAAATTACCTAGACTCGATTTGTATGATATTTCATTAAAACTTTATCGACCATTATGGTAAATTTACGGTGTAATGTGACAGATTCCAGAATGGTTATCTACGCTACAATTCTGTATTCACATCTTGCACCTTTTGAATAAGAGTTGATGTAAATCGCGCACTCTACAAAATAATTAAGATGTATTTAGATTGAGAAACAAAACGCAACATTACCAAAGCTTTTGTTGGGTTAAGCGATCGCTAATCCAACCTACTATTCTACACCCCTATTTTTTGACCATCGAGACGGTTTTAACTGATTCACATACTTCATATATTCAGCTAATGGCCGATCGATACTAAGGAGTAAATTCGGATTAAAGTGAATATTATCGTAAATTTTGCCATCTTCATCTCTAAGCATATAGTAAGCCAAGCGAGTAGAGAATAGCAAAAACTGACTAAGCAGATACCCTAGAATACCTTTACGTTTTTCAGTTACATAAATCGGTTGAATTATCGTTCTTTCAGGCGCAATTGGAGTATAAGCATATATCATATACAGTGGCGGAAAAAGCCTAACATCCTTCATCATTGTTAACAAGCCAAGGCAACCATGAGCATAACGCATTGAATATTGATATGTAGAACCAAGAAATCTTTGACCTAACTTTTCTCGAAATGTAGTTTTGGGGAATTGTCCCCGCATTGTAAAGTCAATTTGCGTCCCTAATTCGCTGCGATGTAGCGACAAATCCATTTTGATATCTAAATGATGAATTGTTTTTAAGTGTTGAGCATCAATCCCATTCATCATACAAATATGATGATGGCAACTTCTTGCAAATGCAATATCAGCTTGTGCAATAATTTCTTTTCCCTTCAATTCATCAAAATCAGCCACTCCCTCTGGTGCTTTAGCATCTGGATAAATCCAGATAAATCCATACTTTTCCTCTGTTGCATAAGCTTGCAATTTAGCTTGAGTAGGAATTTCTGATTGACAGGGAATATTTTGACAAAACCCTATTTCATCAAATGCCCAATGATGAAATGCACAACGAATCCAATTACCATCAACCTTCCCAATTCCTAAATCTGTCCCCAAATGAGGGCAGTAAGCATCTAAAGCGCGTACTTGACCATCTTCACCTCTAAAAATGGCAATCTTATGACCGCATACTTCTACAGATTTTGCTGTTTTTTTAGGGATTTCATCACTAGGACAGGCAATATACCAACCCTGAGCAATTACATTCCAATTATTGAATATTTGCATAATTGTTTGATAGATAATTATTTAATATTTCTTGCCGTTGGCGAATATCATCTCGATATTTACCCGTCAAAATTCTAAATAACATTTTACCTAAACAATAAGAAGCCCGCCAAGAAAATACAGCATCTTGTAAATCAATATGGCTACGCTCAAATAAAAAATGTCCAGTTAATCCCAATAATTGAGTTAACGGTAAGGCTAAGAGTAAGCAAAAATTTTGCAACTTCCAAGTAAAAAAAAGCAAACTGTAAAAAAAGAATATTCCTAGAATGTGTAGAGTAATATTAATTGGATGTTGATGTTTAAGAATAAAAATATCCCAATAGTCTGTAAAAGGATGATCCAGAATTTGATTATTAATCCGATTTCTTACTTTTTGTTTAGGATTAGAATTGATCTCACTCATGAAAAGATGTGAGTTTCCTCAGATATCGTATGGGCTTGTCGCCTTACAAACAATGGATCAAGACTACTGTCTTCAAAAGCGCATGACAATCAACACTGATTTATTGAGTCTGCTGCCTTCATTAATAATGATGATCTAGCTTGCATTTTGATTCAGTGATTTGTTATACCCCCGCTTGATTGGGAGTCTTACCAGTCTATCCTTGTGTTCTGTTTGTTTTCTTTGTAAATCGTTAAATATAGCTTGCAAATCATATTGAAATGATTGAGCGTAATCTTCTCTATACTTGTGAATTTCTTCAACTATTTCGTTTTTGTACATAATTAAGTCTCCTGGTTATATCCTATAAGTTCATAAGGTGTACAAATAACTGGTAAAACATATCCAAGTTCAGAGCTAATTTGTGATAGCTTGCGCTGGATTTGGGCATTTGCCATATGTTTGCAGTTCCATGTTAGCAGATAGTCCAAGCCATACACTGTTGCCAATGCTATATGCAAAGCATCGTTTGATGCTTTTGGTGGGAGATTACTTTGGCTGAGGAATGCTTGGGCAAGCTCTAGAGCCTCTTCTGTGAGTTCAAGGAGCATCAAGGATTGTAACATACTCAACCTTTGAGATGCGATCGCTGGATCTCCCTTAGCTGCTTCATCCTCAACAATTTATGAAGCATACAGTATGAATGAACTACGATTTTCATTCCACCAGTCTTGTGTGATCTTGATGTTGGCAGCAAGAATGAGGTTGTCTGTTGCTCTGGCGGTCAAGTGACCTAAGATGCTGGTTTCAATGTAGATGCTTTCCTTCACGGCAACTTATGATTCCTTTTGATCTAAACTATCGCCTTAATTCATACTATTGATGGTTTTAGCCTTCCACATGAACTAAAACAATCATACTTACCAGCGAGTAATAGAATTTATACGTTAATAGTCATTGTCAGCCACACAAATACCTTTACATTTAATACCGTTCGTAGCAGTGCGCTGACAATGAGGACATAGAACTTTTTCGTTTTCTGTTTCTTTATTTATGTTTATACTAGTGCTTGCCTGTAGCTTGTCTTTTTCGGTCTGGAGCTTTTCACTCATAAGAATCGAGGAATTATTCGCTGTTTAAATTTTACAAGTTATTGAGAAGTGATTATCTGTGAGGCACAATTGCTGAATAAAGCGATCGCTCCACCCGTCGTAGGTATTACTCTCATAAAAATAGTGCGTTATGTTTCGTTAACGTAGCGGACAGGAAGAACGATGCCTACGGCGGGTTGCACCAACGCACTGGCAATTATCCTTGTCTACAACCCTGATAAGTGGGCAAAAACTTCTTGCTGCCAGTAATTAATCCGGTTTTCTCGCGTTGGTGGTTTACCCATTAGTTCACGCCAAGCACCATTTGCTGCACCACTAGGATGAGGAAACTCAAGGGGTTTGACTTCTAATTTTATACTTTTAATGGCGGTACTTGCTTTTTTTCCCCAGGTAACGATCGCAAGTGGTTCAAAAATTTTTAACTCTGTCTTCAGAACTTGAATGAAGCGACTACCATCTTTCTTACTCAGAGGAATACCGTCATCGCAACTAGCCTCACTGACCCATACCTTGAAAATGTCTGTGAGGTAGACTCGGTATCCTGCATCTAGTAAAACTTTGATCAAATCAAAGTACAGTCTTGTATTACGCAACTTCTCCCGACAACTCTTCAAGTGTAAAGCGTATGGTGTTGCAATACCAATTTTCTCCACTCTTTTATCACTTTTTCTTAAAGGATCTTGTCCGAGGATAACAACAGTTTTCTTGTTGGAAATATTATTGTTCTTTTCAAGGAGACTGGGAATATCTACTCCAATAACTAAAGCGTCTTCGTAGCATTTCTGAAAACTTTCGTCGTGAGAGTGGAAAATATTTCTGGGAAGAGTCTGTTCGGGATAGCCCTCTAATTCAAATTCTTGCTGCATCTTCTGATAGAGAGCTAGTAGTTGACCTTGTGGAATATCGAGAACTTGAGATAACTCCTTATGCAAGGCTTCAAATTCGTTGGCTTTAAACTGGGAAAACAAGTAATCTGACATAAATTTAGAGGCTATGACTAACACAACATCAATGTAGTTTGCCCATAATCTCTAAGTAAATGGTGACAAAACAGTTCCCAACTTTTCACGCCCCAAGCGATCGCTCACTTTCCCCCGACAAACAACCTGAACCCCATTAATATACACAGCTTGCACAATCTCATCCGAACCACGCTTAACCATCCGAGGTTCACCATCTAAAACTGGATCTGATATCTGTACCTGCGGGCTAATTGGCTGATTTAAACCATTAGGATCGAGTAAAACTATATCCGCTTTCGCACCAACTTTGAGAACTCCCGTATCAAGACGAAACCAACCAGCAGGTTCTCCGGTAACGCGGCAAATCGCAGCTTCAGGTGAAAGAAATTTCGTTGCAACTGCTTGTTTGAGCAAAGACAAAGCTCCATCATAGTAGCCCAGGTTACGGACGTGAGCGCCAGCATCGGTAAAACCAGGCAAAATATGAGGATGCTGCATCATCGCTAAACGGGGTTTTAGGCGATCGTTTGCTCCTGTCGCCACCCAGCGTAAATCTGTGTCGTATTTTTGTAATGCGTGGATAAATAAATCCACTGGTTCTTGTTGCTTTTGACGAGCAATTTCCGCAAAACTTAACCCTTGCCAACTTGCTTCAGGACAGTGAATAACTTTCATCAAATCTAACTGACGATGGAATGATTTACGCCGTTTATTAAGCCATTCTTGGCGAAATTGACGACGAAAAATTTCCGATGCCCATAGTTGTTGTCTTTCTTCTCGTGACTGACAACCATTGAGTTGTGCGCCTGTGGAGAATTCTTCAAATAAGGGAGTCACAGATCCATCAGAGTAAATGGTGAAGGGTTCGGTTAGGGTTTGAAAGCGCACATTCCCATTTAGAAGCCGATTCCAAATAAATAGTAGGGGGGAAAATATTCGCCATAGTTTGCGATCGTGTACGGCATCTAAGGCTGAGAGGACAGTTAGGCGCAGTGGTTTTTGTCCAATCCCTGAACCCATCCGCAGAATATCCACAAAGGAAGCAAGTCGTTGTAAGTTGGGTGTGACTTGAAAAACGCGATCGCACCGCCGACATAAATCCGCCAACATTGCATATTCTTTAAATTTGGCGTGTTGAGAAGGAATTGTACAGCCTTGCCATTCTCCACTCATCCGATGCCAAGGAAACATATCAATAGAGATGCCAATAAAGCCAGCATCTATTGCATCTCTGGCTATGCGCTGCATAAGATTTAGTTCAAATTTTGTCGGCTGAACGGTTAAACTGCGTTCTAATCCCATCACATGAGCGCGTAAGGCACTGTGTCCAAACATTGGGGCAACATTGGGGCCAAGGGGTAACTGTTGCAAATGCTGTAAATATTCTGCTGGTGTCTGCCAGGAAACCGACTTTTGTAGCCATTTTGCAATCAGCCGATGGGAAAGTGTCTCTACCCTCTGAAAAATATCAGCCAGGATTTGGGGTTCTGCGATCGCAACAGACAAGCTACAGTTACCAATAACCACGCTGGTAACACCATGACGCACTGATTCGCTCAAACCTGGTGCAATTTCTAACTCTAAGTCGTAGTGGGTATGAATATCTATAAATCCAGGTGTCACCCATAACCCAGAAGCATCAACCACTTCATGCGCTGGGGTAGTTAAAGAGGGTGCAAGGGTGACAATGCGGCCGTTTTGAATACCAATATCTCCGCGCACAGGTGGAGAACTTAAGCCATCGAAAATTAATCCGTTTTGAATCAGCAAGTCTAACATAATTGTTTGTTGCCCTTGTTTGCTCTACTCCCTACTTAAACGTCGAAGCTGATCTCGAAAATAGCAGAAACTTGGTGATTGATTATTGCCAATGTCCATAAGGGGAGATATCCTTTCAGCCCAAATTGCTTTCTCTTTACCAATTACCTGATAAGCAAGTTTAGATAACTTTTGGCAACCACCAGAATATACTGCGTCAGCTAACTTCTCCCATGTGCCACAAATCTCATCGTTGGTGTATGAATTTAGAACTGCTTGTTTTGCACTCGGATAAGCTGCCTTCACTGCTGCTAAATCACCCAAGTACCATGCTTCTCCTTCCTCAATAGCAATACAAAATTGTGTCTTTGGCTTAGGATTACAAGAATTTACGAGTTCAAGTAGTTCTTTTCGAAAAGCACTCAGGCATCGATCATCAAGATCGCAAATGATTATGAGGACAGCATGATAATCAGGGGTATAATTGGCAAATGTATTGCCGTAGCCTTGAACAAGTCTCGGCAACTGGTCGAGCAAAATTCGTTTTTTGGGATCAGAAGTAGATGTTAGATTTTTAGGAATACGCCCTATTCCTTTGTAATGATGGATATTAAATGTGTGTTGTTCGGTGTTAATAATTTTTGGGACAAGAATCTCAAGAGCAATTTTACCGGAAATATCCTCAACGAGTATCTCAAAGTGCATATACTCAACTTGCATCCAAATAGTCACTGTACCAAAGTCCGCCAAGAGGTAAACCTTCAGAAACAAGGTTATTGATCAGAGGATCTTCACTAGCTCGCTTAATTTTCGCAAATCCATCCTCGCCCTTTTCTAAGACCCAAACCTCGTCAGGTTCAAGGGCATCTACAAAATATGGCTGATGTGTTGTTACAAATATTTGTGAGCCACCTTTATGACCTGTTGCGTGTTCCCTAAATTCTCGTGCTAGGGTTTCTAAAAGTTTATGATAAAGTCCATTTTCTGGTTCTTCAATACACAAAAATGGTGGTGGTGAGGGATCTTCTAACAAGAGGAGATAAGCGAATACCTTAAGTGTTCCATCTGACATATTTTGGGCATAAAATGGATCTTGAAAACCCTTATCGTTGAAACGCAGTAGTAGTCTTCCATCTGGACTTCTTTCGGTGCTAATCTTGTTAACACCTGGAATTTTGCTAGATATCTTTTCAAGTATGGATTGAAACTTTTTAGGATGTTCCCTTTCCATAAACTGGACTACGTTACCCAAATTATCACCATGAATATTCAGATGCTTTTGTGGCCCAGCCAGAGGCAAGCTTCGTGCAGCATCTGGAGTAAAATAGCTTAAATACCATCCTTCAATAAATCTCCGAAATACAGAAATTCTTGGGTGTTGCTTGAGTGAACCCAAAGTTGCAATTCCCAGTTTTCGCTTATCGTCAAGTTCAACTACCTCAGTTTCCTTACTTTCCTCTTCCCCTTCACCTCTCTGTATTTTTTCTATTAATTTTGACAAATCAAAATCACTTTTTTCTTCCTCAACTTGTTTGCCTTCTTGTTCACCTTTCCATGCAATTCCTCTACCTTCATTAAGTATTAGAAAAGAAAAAGGTTGTCCCTTGCTTTGTCCTTTCCTTCGTTGTCTGAGTCTTTCCCTCTTTACATAAGGTCTTCCAGACGAGTCAATATCTATTGCCAACTCATAGGTAATTGGCCGGGCATTATGATCCTCTTTATAATAAATATCAAACTCAATACTTCCCTCTTGTCCTTGGGAACGAATTCTCTCAAAGCCCCCACGTCCACGAGAATCGCACGCTTCCTCTACTCCATTTTTCAAGCAGTCTGCAAGAAAGCCAAAAGTGTCGAAAATAGTGCTTTTTCCCACACCATTTTTACCGATGACGGCTGTCATTGAGGTTAATGGCTTGGCATTCTGTGTGTTCCACAACTTTCCCAAGGTGATATCGCGAAGAACTCTGTAATTTCTTACCCTAAAGCCTTCTACTTTAGACATTTAAGCCCCTTTGCTCAACTAAAAGTAATCCTACGATTTGCACCAATTATCTGGCAATTCGATAAATTTAACACTATATTTCATTTTCTTTATGTCGTTCCACCACGATGCTCAGTTTTCACCCAGTGTGATCGCTCCCTTTGCACACACATTTTTAAAGTTGTGACAATCATCACAGGAATCCAATGCACCATGTACAATGACCCTTGAATTGTTGCCCAAACCAAAGACCATCCTCGTAAATTTTGAAATTGGTAAAGTCCAGCAATAAAGGCAATTGTCAAAATTATGCTGAGTAGTGTCTGGAGTGGAAACAGAACTGGATGATGGCTATAAAATATTGTCCAAAGTAAATCAGGTATTAGTCCAATTGGTAGAAGAAATTGCAATAGAAAAAACAATAATAAATCGATTTCTTTCGCCCAACCTAAAGTAAGAATTTGCGGGAAATAATCCAGGTAACGCTGATAGCCACCTTCAGCCCAACGACAGCGTTGATACCAAAGTTTTTTCCAAGTAGTTACACCTTCTTCTTGAATTGATGGAACTGTAACAAACTCGATTTCTGCACCTGCTAAATAGAGTTTGAAGCAAAGATCCAAATCATCGGTGACAGTGTTCTCATTCCAACCTTGACACTTTTCTAACAATTCCCGACGAACTAACATCCCATTACCGCGCAGTTCAGACATTCCACCAATAGCAATGCGATGGGTTTGCAGAAAGCTATCACAGCACATTTCCATTTGCTGGCAACGGGTCAAGAAATTGGTATTAGCATTAGAAATCGCTTTTCGCACTTGCACTGCACCGATCGCTTGCTTTTGAAACAGAGGTACTGTTTGCTGGAGAAAATTGGCTCTTAATTGAGCATCTGCATCGCAGACTAAGATAATTTCCCCTTGAGTAAAGGGAAACACCGCATTCAACGCCCCTGATTTACCACCTTTTGATTCCCGCTGATGAACTTGCAAAGATGGAAATTGAGTTTGTAATTTCCTCAAAACCTGGGGAGTTTCATCGGTACTACCGTCATCAACAACCCAGATATCTAGGCGATCGCTGGGATAATTTAATTGGCATAGGCTGTAAACTAGATTAGCCAAGACTGGACTTTCATTTTTAGCTGGAACTAAAATCGAGACTGGCGGTAAATTAATCTCATTCTCCATCACCGCCGCCACTGGTTTTGCTAACAGCATCTTTAATGTTTGCACAGTCAGGACTGCCGTTAATCCCAGCATCAACCATTGTGTTTCTGGTAGCCAGTGCAGCAAACTCACGCTACCCCAAACTAATAAAACTACTATGGTTGCTTTGAGACGGCGATGAAAGCTAATATTTTTACTAGGCTGATAGGTGCTTCTTCCCACTTTATTTGCTATATCCTTTCGGTTCGTGGCTTAGTCTTGCGACGTAATAATAGCATCGTCACTGCTCCCAGAAGGAAACCGCCGACTCCTGCTGCAACTGCTAGAATTCGTCCCAATTGTTGAGCAGCATTCAACACCGGGTTATTCAGGAGATTGGAGGAGAAATGTAGCGATTGAATCGTCCATTTATCTTGGAGTTTTTGTAGCACTGCTGTCCATCGCAACGCCATATCAGCTGCTTTGCCATCTTTGAAAGAGAAAGATGCGATCGCTTCTCCAGAGGCAACATCAATTTCTGGAGTAAGAAATGTTCTGAGAGTATCTCCCTTTAATTGCATTTTAATATCTTTAATGGAACTGGAAAATTGCTGATTCCAGTACTTTTCAAACTCAGGGACTTGATGAAAAGTCTGATTATCAACCGTTGTGATTGTGAAGTTTGGGTGCAAGTAAGGCTGTATTTTGGTAAAATCGCGGGTGTTTATGGCTTGCAGGGCAATATCCCGCGTGTGAATAATTGCATTTATCTCCTGTGAGTTGACATCTGCCAGAGCGGATTGGGGTACATTCCAAATTACCAACACTAACAAAACACTCCAAAGTAGCTGAGTGTATTTGTATATACTTGCCTGTCTCTGTTTCATCATCTAAAAAACCTGTAGATTGAGTGACACATACCGAGAATTTTTTAATATTACTATCCACATTTAGCACTTCTTTTTGTTAGACATAAAGAAATACAAAAAGAAGTGCCGATCAAGTCAATCAGTTTTCTCCAACCCTGATTTTAGGTTAGGTATTTTCATTAATCTATAATTGTTGACAATCAGCCTGTATAAAAGCCGGGTTGTTTGAGAACTTACCGTGAAAAATCAGATAGATTAACCAGTTGGAGATGTCTGCTGAATAACTACATTAGTTCCTTCAAATAGTAAGTAGGTTTTAACGGAGTTTACTTTATACTTCAAATGACCATTGTGAAGTGCGATCGCTTTCCTAATCGCACTTCACAACGGTCACTCAATTTTTTATTTTGTCATAGGCGCGATCGCTCCTATGATTTTTGTCTTACGAAGCAAGACGACGTAACACCATGAGAGAGCGGTCTGTAACTGGCACAGTTTGCTCACCCATAACCAACTTTCCTGGGCTAAGGAAGCGAGATTCGTTGGTGTCAATAACTATTTCCCATTCCCTGTCTTTGAAAACATTGGGTAAAGCAAACTCAATCGTTTCGTAGTGAGCATTAAAAAACAGCAGAAAGCTCTCATCAATAATCCGTTCACCACGGCGGCCAGGAGTAACAATACCCTCGCCATTCAAGAAAATTTCCATAGCTTTGGCATAACTAACTAGCCACTGCTTTTCAGTCATTTCGCTGCCATCGTCATTAAACCAACCAATATCACTGATCCCAAAACCGTGAATAGGACGGCCTTGAAACCACTTACGCCGCCGAAATACTGGATGCTGATGACGAAAATAAATGAGTTCGCGGGCAAAATCTAGTAGTTCGGAATTAGACTTTTGTAAACTCCAATCACGCCAGGCAATTTCATTATCTTGGCAGTATACATTGTTGTTACCCTTCTGAGTGCAACCAATTTCGTCTCCTCCTAATAGCATGGGTATGCCTTGAGACAGCATTAGAGTTGCTAAAAAGTTACGTCGCTGACGTTGCCGTAAGCGAATTACATCTGGGTCATTGGTTTCTCCTTCTACACCACAATTCCAAGAGCGGTTATGGCTTTCCCCATCCCGGCTATCTTCGCCGTTGTCCTGATTATGCTTTTCGTTGTAGCTGACCAAATCATTGAGCGTGAAACCATCATGAGCAGTAATGAAATTAATACTGGCACTGGGATTACGCCCGTTTGCTTGGTAAAGGTCAGGGCTACCAGTAAAACAGTAAGCAAATTGTCCGAGGCTATCATCCTCACCACGCCAAAAATCCCTTACAGTATCACGATATCTGCCATTCCATTCAGACCAACGTAAAGGAAAATTGCCAACTTGATAACCACCTTCTCCTAAATCCCAAGGTTCAGCAATCAGCTTTACATCTGCCAGAATTGGATCTTGATGAATAATATCAAAAAAAGCTGCAAGATTATCTACTTCATATAGTTCTCGCGCCAATGCTGAGGCTAAATCAAAGCGAAAGCCATCAATATGCATTTCTGTTACCCAATAGCGCAGGCTATCCATGATTAACTTCAGAACTTGGGCATGACGCACATTGAGAGAGTTGCCGCAGCCTGTGAAGTCCATGTAGTAGCGGGAATTATCTTTGACCAAGCGGTAGTACACAGCATTATCGATGCCTCGTAGCGATAATGTTGGCCCTAAATGATTGCCTTCGCCAGTGTGGTTATAAACTACATCTAAAATTACTTCAATGCCAGCAGAGTGTAAGTCCTTGACCATTTGCTTAAACTCGGTCACTTGTTGTCCGACTGAGCCACTAGCACTGTAACCAGAGTAGGGGGTGAAATAATTAATGGAATCGTAACCCCAATAGTTTTTCAGTCCTTTATTTACCAGAAATCCTGGAGAAGATAAAAAGTGATGTACAGGCATCAATTCCACAGATGTGATTCCTAGTTGTTGGAGATATTGAATTGCAACTGGATGTGCCAGCCCTGCATAGGTACCACGTAATTCTTCTGGAATTTCTGGGTGTAATTTAGTAAAACCTCTAACGTGAGTTTCATAAATAATAGTTTCGTGCCACGGTATAGAAAGTAGTTTGTCATCTCCCCAATCAAAGGATTGATCGACAACAATACACTTCGGCATAGTTTCGGCATTATCTAAATCAGAAAAAGCTAAGTCTTGTTCTGGCGCATCTAAAGAGTAGCCAAAAATAGCTGCGGTATCGCTAATTTCCCCATCAATTGCCTTGGCATAGGGATCAATTAATAGTTTATTAGGGTTGAAGCGATGACCAAGTTCTGGGGCCCAAGGGCCATGTACTCTAAATCCATAGCGTTGCCCAGGCCCTACTCCTGGTAGATAAGCGTGCCAAACAAAATTATTTTTTTCTGTTAAAGGCAAGCGAATTTCATGATTGTCAGCATCAAATAAACAAAGTTCTACACCTGTTGCATTTTCCGAAAATAAAGCAAAATTCGTACCTTTCCCATCCCAACTAGCACCCAAGGGATATACATTCCCAGGCCATACAGCTACATACATAAGCGAATTACCAAGAACTAGTTTTACTGTTAATAAAAAAATTGAATATGTGTTTAATAATAATTATTAATAAAAGCTAATTTTTAGGTTAGAGCTAACAAGTTGAAATCAACAGAAAATTAATAACTATTTTCCTAAATTTACTATCATTCAAAAATCTTAAAATCTGATGATAATAACGATGGATTTATATTTATAAATAGGATATTTCATCGTTAATTTACAATACTGTCAACATCTCTGTTACTTATGAAGTAATAAA
>NZ_JAAGOG010000456.1:0-1025 GCF_010747425.1 Nostoc sp. UIC 10630 | reverse complement strand
ACTCTTATTTCTAATGCTGATGATGTCATAAATAAAAAATACCATCAATCTCTTCACTTACCTGCGGAATGTAGGTTGCAACGTCTCTACAAGGGTTTCAGGTAACGCATAATTAATTTCTGGAGATGTCTAGTATTCTCATCTGTTGAGTATATGCTGTGTTGTGTTTAGATTTGAGAAAAAATAGCGATCGCTAAAGTATCTCCTTATTAACCACGATTGATCCAAACGCCTCTGAGTCCTGCTGCTTTAGCTGCGTAGTAGTCTTCTACAATGCTATCGCCAATATGCCATGCTGCTGAAGGGGAACACTTATGTTTATCTAAGGCAATAGCAAAAATTTGAGGATCGGGTTTAGCTGCACGTACCTGGGTAGCAATGGTGACGGAGGTAAAAAACTCTCTCAATCCCAAACTTTGCAATACTGAATAAATCCGGGAATCAAAATTGGATAGCACGCCCAAAGTAACCCCCAAGCGCCGCCAGTTGATTAAAGCTGGTAGAACATCGGGATAGACAAACCACGGTTCGCCAGTGCCAAAGTGGATGTAAAGTTCGCTAAAAAAAGCCGAAAAGTCAGAAAATTCCTTGAGGACACCTGCACTTTCAAAAGTGTTCAGGGCAATTATCCGCCACCAATCAAACTCACGCTGAGGAATATCTTGGAGTTCTGCATCTGGAAATATCGGCGGCGGGGCTGCTTTAAAGCTTTTGATGAAGGCTGTATTCAATGTTTCGGCTGGAACCGTCACACCAAATTCCTCAGCTATCTGACTATAAACTTTACCTACACTGCCTTTAACATCGAAGAGTGTACCCACAGCATCTAAAAAAATAACTTTCGGTTGTTCCATCAAAGTTTGAAGATTTTGAATGTTAGATTTTGGCTCGTTAGAGAGTTTCTGTGGGTAGAGTCTAGCATCTGCTAAGTAGCTTGACGAAAATAAAGCAAATCATTGTAATTGGTCATTTGTCATTGGTCATTTGTCATTGGTCATTAGTCCCCATCCCCCATTCCCCATTCC
>NZ_JAAGOG010000056.1:0-41119 GCF_010747425.1 Nostoc sp. UIC 10630 | reverse complement strand
ACTGCCATTAGCGCTTGCTGCTGTGATTTGAGAGTTGGGGCTAGGGATTCTCCCTCTTCTAATTCCCCCTGGTTGTTCTGCTGCTCTTGTAGTGGTTTTAGACGATAGCCGATTCCATAAACTGTTTCAATTAAATTACTGGGCGCTCCTACAGCTTTGAGTTTCTGTCTTAACCCTTTGATATGAGTGCGAACAGCTTCTTCTTGGGGAGTATCTTCATAAGACCAAAGATGTTCTAAAATCATGCCACAGCTAAACACCCGACGACTATTTCGCAAGAATAGTTCTAACAGAGCAAACTCTTTTGGGGTAAGCGGGAGCAGATTTCCAGCATAAATCGCTTCACAGCTACTAGGGTCTAGCCGCAACTTCCCAGACTCCAGAACAGGTTGCGAGGTTACGGCTGGGCGACGTAACAGCGCCCTCACACGAGCAACTAACTCTTCTATATCAAAAGGTTTAACTAAATAATCGTCTGCA
Organism: Nostoc sp. UIC 10630; assembly: GCF_010747425.1. Lineage (NCBI taxonomy): Bacteria > Bacillati > Cyanobacteriota > Cyanophyceae > Nostocales > Nostocaceae > Nostoc > Nostoc sp. UIC 10630. The sequence goes on along the minus strand of NZ_JAAGOG010000056.1, from coordinate 40,639 downwards.
CCTGCATCTAAGCCGATCGCTTTCTCATGACTACTATCGCGCCCTGTCATCAACAAGATCGGCATTTGCAGACCATTAGACCGGATTTTACGACAAAGACTAATGCCATCTAGCTTAGGCAAAACTACATCCAGGAGAATTAAATCATAATCGTAAGCTTGAATAAAATCCCAAGCAGCATCGCCATCAGTAGCAACTTCAACCGCATAGTTTTGGTTAGTCAAAAGGTTGGTCAGTGTACATGCATTTAACTCGTCATCTTCTACAACTAATATTTTCATGTTAAAAGCTTTCCAAGTTAAAATGGATACAACAAATAAAAACTAATAAACTTAAATTGGAAAAAAAATTATATTGCTTTTTAAATAATTAAACCATATCACTCCCTACTCCCTACATCGTCTAAATCTTTCGAGTTATAAAACTTCCAATACGTTACAACAGAAAAAACCCTCTGTTAAACCTGTGAAAAAACGAGTAACACTAACCTTCCCGAAACGCGCCGTGCAAATGCCAGTCACTTACGTACTGGCCAAAGAATTCAACGTCGCTGCTAATATTATCCGTGCCCAAGTTGCCCCAAATCAAATTGGCAAACTCGTAGTGGAACTAGCGGGAGATATCGATCAACTAGATGCCGCTATCGAGTGGATGCGATCGCGCCATGTTAACGTTTCTTATACTTTAGGCGAAATTGCGATCGATGAGGATGTCTGTGTCCATTGTGGCTTGTGTACCGGGGTTTGTCCTACCGAAGCTCTCACTCTCCACCCAGAGACATACAAACTGACATTCACGCGATCGCGTTGTATCGTCTGCGAACAATGTATCCCTACTTGTCCCGTACAAGCAATCTCCACTAACCTTTAACAATCCAAAAACCAAAATTCATCTTTATTCCATCTTAAACACATCCGCTATTACAGCACCATCACCCACCAGCCTACTTTTTGCTGGAGAGTCATAAACTACCAATAGCGAAGGTATACCAGCCACATCCTGAAACAGCGTCATTCCCTCAGCATGATCTTCCCGATTTCCAAATGGAATATCCTGGACAAAATCTGGATTGCTAAAGACATTTTCTCGCAGATTCACGCCATTTACCCAACGATAAATTTGTACGGGCCCATCTAAATCCATCGTTGGGCCCGCTAAAATCAACAAATCTTTGCCATCTACACATAAATCCCGAATTCCCAAACCATTCAACCAGACAAAATGCTTTTTATATAATTCCTTTGCTTCCCCAATTTGCCGCAGTTTCAGAATTCCAGCGCTAGAATCTTCTAATTCAATTTCCAGCACCATAGCCCAACCCCGCAATACAGGGCCACGCAAACCCAAAAAAATCCGGCTTTGATAAACGCCTATTCCTTCAATATCAAAGCCATTATCTTTTCCTGGAATTGATGCCTTGATAAACAAGCCTAAATGAGGGTCGTCTGCCAAAGCTGTCATCAGCAAATTACCCTGTTCCGTTACCTCTAGTTTAGCGGTATTCAACTGCATATCTGGATTTTGGGGATGCGGGTAAGATGAGAATAAGCTACCGTTTATTAGAGGAATCCGTCCTAAGACGTAACGGTTAGGTTCTGATTCAATTTTTGCTAGCCGTTTAAAGTTTTGTGCATCAGTCTTATCAGGTTTAGGCTTTTTACGTTTGTAGCTATGAGAACCAACAAACCATAGATAATTATCAGTGTAAGCAAGTCCCTCGATATCTATTTCTTGATTTTCTGGTGCAGGTAGGTTGATAAATTCTGCTACCCGAAATTGTTGATGGTCTGTAAATTTATCAGTATCAACTAAAGACAGACGCTCAATAGTTGAAGTTTCATCTGACCCTAACCATAAATACTTCTGATGTGTTAGCAACAATGCTGATAAATCTTCTCTATGTTCTTTAAAATTATCTATAAAAGTCAAGATAACTTGATTCAGTAAATGTGAGTTTGACATTCTAAATTATCCTGATGATTGCAAAAAGGTTAATCATGCTATCATAATAAATTATTCATGTAAAAAATTATTATCAGCTATCGTAAATATTAAATCGCAAAAGTGAATCGGCTTTTTAGACCTTTGGTAGATAATTTATCTTACTATTAATAGTATGCAACTATCAATAGTAATAAAAAGCGTAACAACTTCATTGAATAAAAAATATATTAAAACTAGATATAAATTTTTAACTAATGTTATTATGCAATAACCTCATGAGGTAGTAATTAAGCTCAATTATGAAATTAGCCACACAAACCACGGTAAAAACTCTAGGGGACTACGCCTACCAAGCGATTCAAAAACACTTTAAGAAAACCTTGAAGTGGGAAAAATCAGTAAAGAAAGATGAAGATCCAGAAGCGCTCCATCAAATGCGAGTAGGAATGCGTCGTTTACGCACGGCTGTAACTAGGTTTGGACTAGCAGTGGATCTACCAAAACCAATCAGCGATAAAAATATTGGTAAAATAGCCCGTCGTCTTGGTAATCTGCGAGATTTAGACGTACTCAAAGAAAGTTTGGAAAACAATTACAAACCAAACTTACCCCACAAAGAACAAGAATCTTTACAAACAGCTTTCAACGCTTTAGCTAAACAACGTGAAGATGTAGCATTAAGTGTACAGAAAACGTTAAAAGATGAATCTTATAAGTCTTTAAAAGAGGCATTAGATAAGTGGTTAGACAAACCAACTTATCAACCATTGGCATCTATTACTATCCAGCAAGTACTACCAGATTTACTTCTACCAGAAGTGAGTAACTTTTTACTACATCCAGGTTGGCTAGTTGGTACTCAACTTGTGGAAGCAGAGGTAAAAATTCAGAAGAACTGGGAACCAGAAAAGATAGAACAACAATTAACAACACAAGGCGAAATTCTGCATAGTTTGCGAAAAGAAGCTAAACGTATACGCTACCAGATGGAGCTATTTACAGACTTATATGGTGAGTCTTACGGAGCTTATATGACAGAAGTGAAAAATATCCAAGAAATTTTGGGTACGATGCAAGATAGTGCGGTCTTAACTGACTGGCTTGAAAAGGTATTTAAATCAGAAATTAAGACTGAGTTGCCTACCCTTGCTAGTTTGTTAACTGAAAATCGTTATCAGTCGTGGCAGCAGTGGCAACCCTTGCAAGAACGGTATTTAAAAGCTGAAACTAGGCATAGCTTTCATTTAACAATATTGCACCCACTTTCGGGAGTAATCAATTAAAAGTTGCTCTTTATTGGCAAGCATTAAAGAAGGCAGGAGGAAGAAAATATATTTTTTGCCCTCTGCTACTTTCTTTAGGCTGCCGTGTATACACAAGTCTGAAATAGCTGATTAACCAAGGTTTTACCCCACCCTAACCCTCCCCTTATAAAGGCTTGTGTGTACACCGAAACTCCTTTTAGGAGAGAGTGCATCCAAACGAGAAGCGCTATGAAGTGCTATATAAATGATTTTAAAAACCACATCTATCGTAAGAGTAATTGATAAATTGCCCCTACAGCTCATCAAAGAATAATTTCTTCTGCTTCCTTCACCTGCCTTCAGCTTTACTATGAAAGTTAATCTTCTCTAAGATTTGGTAATTTGGCTCACCGGAATTTCAATCCAAAATTCTGTACCTAACCCCGGCTGAGAATCACATTTAAACACACCACCGTGTTTATCTACGACAATTTGATAACTTATTGATAACCCCAAACCAGTGCCTTTTCCCACTGGTTTAGTAGTGAAAAATGGGTCACAGATTCTTGCCTTCAGAGCTTCGGGTATTCCTGAGCCATTGTCTGCAATGCGAATTACTACGCTCTTGATATTACCTTCAAGCTCTCCGATCGCAGTACGAATAGTAATTTGACCGCTATGAAGTTTTGATGAAGATTCCCTGTAATCTTCAAGAGCATCGATCGCATTGCTTAAAACATTCATAAATACTTGATTCAGTGGCCCGGCATAGCATTCTACTAAGGGAAGCTCACTGTATTCTTTGACTAATGTAATAGCCGGACTTTCTGGTTTTGCTTTCAAACGATGTTGCAAAATTAGCAAAGTGCTATCAATGCCCTCATGAATATCAACTGGCTTCATTTCTGCCTCATCAAGGCGAGAGAAATTCCGTAAACCCAAGACAATCTGACGGATGCGATCAACCCCAATTTTCATGGAAGATAGAGTTTTCGGCAAATCCTCAATGAGAAATTCTAAGTCGATCTCGAAGGTGCGATCGCGAATCTCAGGGCTGGGGTTAGGGGTATTTTGTAAATAGAGGTCTAGTATACTCAGTAAATCTTGGGCGTAATTGTTGACATGATTAATGTTGCCATAAATGAAGTTGACGGGGTTATTAATTTCGTGAGCAACACCAGCTACCAGTTGACCTAATGAGGACATTTTCTCAGTTTGGATCAGTTGGGTTTGAGTTTGCTTTAAATCATGCAGAGCTTGAGTCAGCTTTTCTGTCTGCTCTTTAGTTTGATTATGTAATTGGGCTTGTTTGAGTGCAACCCCAAGCTGATTGGCAATTTGAGTGATAAACTTAATTTCCGAGGCTTCCCAATGGCGGGGTGCAGAGTTCTGATAAGCTGCTAGCAAGCCCCATAGCTGCTGCCCAATAAATATAGGTGCGATCGCATAAGCCCTTGCTTGAATTTGCTCTAGAACTGAAATATGGCATTGAGAATGTCCAACTTGATAAATATCATCCACTGCAAAGGTTTCATTGTGACGATATCGGCCACCTTGGGTTTCCTGCAAATAGCTATCTTGCCAAACTGTCTTAGTATCATAACCTACTAGTTTTACCCAGCGATCGCTCACAAACTCGGCAATATATTCACCACTCCAATCAGGCTGAAATTGAAAGACTGCAACTCGATCCGCTTGTAGTGATTTACAGATTTCTTGGGTGGTTGTCTGAAAAATCGCATCTAGATCGAGAGATTCCCTAACTTTGGCGACAACTTCAAACAATACCCGTTGTTGTTCTGCTGCTTGTTGTAAATTTAACGTCTGTTGTCGTGTCTGAGTGAGTAATTCAGCTTGCTGGAGTGCTACACCCATTTGGGCCGCAATCTGACTGAGAAAGTTAACTTCAGAGGCTTTCCATTGTCGGGGGCCAGTATGTTGATAAGTTGCCAGCAAACCCCAAAGTTTTTGCCCAACAAAGATCGGAGCAAGCACAAAAGCGTGAATTTGAAACTGCTCTAGATTGTCGATATGACACTTAGCGAATCCCATCTTGTAGATGTCATCGACTGCAAATGTTTCATTCTTGCGGTAGCGTCCTCCCTCTGTATCTTGTAAGTAGGTGTCATTCCATACTGTATTAATACCTATCTCTGACTCATTCGACCAATATGGACTAGCAGCCTCGAAATCCCCGACAAATTCACCACCCCAATTAGAATCGAAACGATAAACAGAAACGCGATCAGCTTTGATTAATTGACAAACCTCTTTAGTAGTGGTTTGAAAAATAGTATCTGTGTCTAGAGATTCGCGAATCTCGGCAATAACTTTAAACACAGCCTGTTCTTGTTCAGCTGTCCGTTGTAACTCAACTGTGCGTCTTTTAACTTGTTTTTCTAAATTTTCATTGAAGACTTGTACTTGTTGCTGTAGTTCATACTGCTGAATAGCCGAAGCAAAGTGTTTACCGATGTCTCTAGCCAGTTCAATCTCTTCAACCGTCCATTTTTGAGCTTGTGCTTTTTTAGATTCGCGCCAAACCTCAAACGATCGCCGGGGGTATAGTTGCCTTTGATCGCTATCATACTGCCCTGCCCATAAAGTCTCTGTATCTACTTCATTGCGGAAAATGCTTAAGTAGCCCAGTAACTGCTGACGATACTGGAGTGGGATTGTCAATATGCCACGAATTTTAGTTGGTTGAAAAGCAACTTGTAAGCTTCGCAAGTCAGAGCTATTATATAAATCTGAAATTGCCCAAACATCGTATTTACCAAACTTATAGTGTTCTTGCCAGATACTATACTGCTCTATTAGTGGATATATAGTTTGTTCTGGCATCACAGGCTGCTGTCCACAGATAAAAAGCTTGATACAAGTATTTCCTGGTATTAAGCATTCTGTTAAGCTAGTAAGATTGCCGTTGTAGTAATCAAAAGCCTCATTTCTAATGCAAAGCCTGCCACCAACACCATTAAAGGCAGCAACAGCCGCTTCTAAGGCTGGTTGTAATACAATTGTCGGTAGTGAATGTAGCAGCGTAGCAATGCGGTTAATGATAGTTTCCCGTTCGGCTGTTTTGCGGACTTGAGTGAGCAGCGTACTTTGAGCGATCGCTACAGAGAGTTGTTCTACCACCATCTGCACTGCTTCTAGTTCATATTCTGAAATCAAACGCGCTTCAGAATTATGAGAAACCAGTAGCCCCCAGAGTTGATCTTGATAGAGAATAGGCGCTACTACAGAGGATTTTACCCCCATTGCCGTCAAATATTCAATATGGCAGGAGTCTACAGAGCGGTAACGGATCTCCTCTGAGACAGTTTCTCCATTATCCAAGTCACGTAGGTGAATTTGACCAATTTCTTGAGTATCAACATTTACAACAGAACGCACCCGTAATTTGAGAAATAGCTCACGGGCGCTGAGTGGAATATCGTCTGCTGGGAAATTCAGCCCCAGTAATGACGGTAAACGATTATTGTAAATTGACTCAGCAATGACCTGACCGCTACCATCGGCATGAAATTTGTAAATCATCACTCGGTCAGTTTTTAATAGCGATCGCACCTCTGCCGTTGTGACTGTGATAATTTCTTCTAACTCTAAGCTTCGTCGGATACGGTTTGTAATCCGGCGTAGTAAACTTTCTTCCTGGCTATATAAAGGCAAATTTTGTTCAGGATTGGAGGTCATTGCTTATAGAAAAATCAATTAGTAGTTTGCAAAATTAAATTAGTAATTCTAACAACATTGTGAAATTTATTTCGTCAATTTGTCTTCAGTAAAACTACGGTCTAGTTACTAGTGAAAATATTATTTACCTTATATAAAATTCATCAAAAAATCATAAAAACAGACGCTAAAAAATTGCGTCTGTACTAGCTATTAAGATAGAGTTCTTGCTTGTTAGTTTTAACTTTTTGTTGACAGAGAAACATTCAACAAAATTAAACTCTGGTGTTGTCTGCAAAGCGGATTTTTAGATAGTCATCTTCCATCTTTGCCCCTCCTGGTTGTAGTGCTGCTAAGGCTTGTGGCAAAACTAAGTTACGACGATGGTTGCCAATAGTAATATTTAATTCGTCTCCGGTTTTACTTAGTTGAACTTGGTCTTTAGGAATACCAGGTAGATAAATTTCTAAGCTGTATTGATTTTCCTCTTGCACGACTCTAAGAGTAGTTTCTTTGTAATAAACCTGAGTCGGATCTTCATCTTTATAAAGAGTTTCCTTGAGGCGTTCCAATGCAGCTAATCCACACATTTCTTCAGAAAATAGGGGAACTTCTTTCACAGGTAGAGGGTGGAAATTATCATGAATTTCCTGGCGATATTGTTCCTGACTTTCCTTCCAACGTTGGAAAAAGGGATCTTGGACAACGCTTGGAATAATCCGATTAGCCACTACTAAATCTGTTGCAACATTATACAAACTCAGATAAGCATGGGCACGCAGAGACTCTTTAATCACCATCTTTTCAGGATTGGTGACTAGACGTACTGAGGTTTGGGTATTGTCTGTTAATACTTTTTCTAGAGCTTCAATTTGTTCATAAAACTCATAAGGTGCATCCATCACCTCTTTATCGGGTAGCGAAAAACCAGCAATTGGTCTAAAAAATGGTTCAACCAGAGGGCGAAGTGCTACTGAGATGTTTTGAAATGGTTTGTAAAAACGGCGCATATACCAACCACCGACTTCAGGTAGACTCAGTAAGCGCAGTGCAGTGCCAGTGGGGGCTGAGTCGATAATTAATACATCAAACTCACCTTCATCGTAATGGCGTTTCATCCTTACCAAGCCAAAAATCTCATCCATCCCTGGCAAAATCGCCAATTCTTCCGCCTGTACGCCGTCTAAACCCCTCGCCTGTAAAACTTGGGTAATGTAACGTTTTACAGCACCCCAGTTTCCCTCTAGTTCTTGCAGCGCATCCAGTTCTGCACCCCACAGATTTGGGCGAATTTTTTGGGGTGCATGTCCTAGTTCTATGTCAAAACTATCAGCTAGGGAATGAGCCGGATCTGTACTTAAAACCAATGTCTGATAGCCTAGTTCTGCACAACGGAGTCCAGTTGCAGCAGCGACGGAAGTTTTGCCCACGCCGCCTTTACCAGTCATTAAAATTACACGCATAGATGCTTCTATCCTGCCTGAGAATTTTTTACATTTATTTACATTATCGACTGTTTAAGGAAAATAAATGTTGTCTCTAGGCATGAACAGCATCTAAATCTAGGGCGCGATCGCGGCAAAAGCCTTGCGCCCCCTAGAGTATAGTCTATTGAGCTGAAAATCGCTGTAATTCTCAGCCAGTTTCGTTTTTAGAACTGCGATCGCAAATATCCACATCCATTTGAGAGGATGTTTGAAAAGTCATTTTGTCGGTATCAAAAGTTCTAGATTCTCCTAAGTATTCCCTAAAAAATGTGGGTTAGGGGGGATCTCAAAGTGCCTAAAGTCACAGCAAAACACTTTTCAAACAACCTCTTAGTCTCACCACAAAAGCTACTAAGCTGTTATGCAAATAAGATTGCACATCAACTGGTGAGGTTGTCCTTTGTCCTTGGTAAACACAAATGACTAATGACTAATGACGGTCTACACGGAAAATATTGCAATATGTAGGCGCGTTAGCTTAGAGGCTTTGGAAATTCTCCAAGAGCGATCGCTTTGCTTACTTTTTATTCCAGAGGCTTAAAAATGCTTGAGAGATAGCTGGGGTAATCTGACTTTGTAAGTGATTTAGTGCATCACGATGGTTTGGATTGTTGTCGTCATAATAAATAAACAAATTTGTCAGCTTGACAATCTCAGGATTTTGGTCGTTTGTCCCTCTCCATTTGTTAGTAACTTTGTGTAAAACGTCCTTGGGTAGGTTTTGTTGTAAGTTATTTAACGCTGCGATGTAAGAAGGATTTTGAGGATTCTTTTTGAATTGGAAGCACAAATCTATCAGCTTGAGTTGTGATTGTGGCGGGGTTGGAGGCTTATCTGTCAGGTTAGGCTGCTGTAGAATTTGACGCTGTTCAAAAGTGGCAATGCCATTTTCAGTTAAACCCTGAGATTTCTGAAATTTCTTGACTGCTGTATAAGTGGCTGGCCCATAAAAAGGCTTGTCTGGAGGAATTTCGGCAGGGGTTGCAAAACCGTGAAACTTCAATCTATTTTGAAGCCCTTTGACTGTCTCTTCCATTACAGTTCGAGTTTCAGCATCAGCGTTACCATTTACCACAAGTTTTTTTGAGTACTGCTTCTGAAACTTTTTAATCGCTTCTTCAGTAAGATCGTCTGTCAATGAGTTGTTGTTGCGCTTCCAGGGAGCGAATTTAGTGAGATCCGGCTTCGGATCAATCTCAGGTGCTAAATATCCCAGCCCGATCAAGATATGACGGATGACTTCAGGGCTACTAATGGCCATGCTCTTCGATTCCTTTGCTACTAAACTACCATTTAATGTATCTGGTTTTACAAAAATTAAGTAAGTAGAGATAAATAAATCTAACATATCTTATTTGCAGGGCGTTCCAAAAGTTAAGCGATGTGTCACACCAAGTTGCTTTTCTAGAAGAGGTTCGGCGTAAGTAACTAAACACCTGGAAAAAGAAAAGTGGTTTTAAGTCTTGGTGAGTGATCGCGATCGCTTATTCTCAACTATTGATGATGATACTACGTGCTAAGGGCATACATCTTAAGTCAATACGGTTCGGTTGAAGGGGAAAGGGACTCATGTTTTGAATACATCCTTTCCCCTTTACCCAGACTACAAGGAAAGTGAAAAATGCTTATCCGAACCGTATTGCATCTTAAAGTTACACACTCCTACACTTCGCACTCGTTCTGTAACGCATAAACGAAGCGTGAAAACACTTGATTGGTTGAATGTATTTTTAGCAGATATTCACGATCTATGGCTGCGATCGCAACTCTTGCCTTAATTTTCTTCTGGTTTTTCATGCGCGAAACTAAATCTACAGCCTATCCGGTAAGCTCTAAATCGGGGCTTGCTACGTTTAGGGAATAGAGCAATGGTAGTTTTGCGATATCTCGTGATTATTATCACCTACATCGGGCTAGGATTAGGATACTTGCCCGGGCTGCGGATGAATCGGGCGACGATCGCCATTGTTGGTGCTGCCTTCTTAATGGCATTGGGAGTTCTAGATTTGCCTGCGGCGTGGGGTGCGATCGACTACAAAACACTAATTTTTCTATTTGGCATGATGGTAATCAGCGCCAATCTCGCCGCCTCTGGTTTTTTTCAGCTTGCCCTTGATTACACAATCCGCCGCATCCACAGCCCATTTGGGTTACTGGTGGTGTTAACTTTTGGCAGTGGCATCCTCTCAGCACTTTTTCTCAATGATACGATTGCTCTAATTTTGACACCTTTAGTAGTTGGTATTACCCAGTTACTCAAGCTTAAACCTATTCCCTATTTGCTGGCGCTAGCAGGTGCAACTAATCTCGGTTCTGTTGCCACCTTGAGCGGTAATCCCCAAAATATCTTGATCGGTTCCTTTTCTGGCATTAGTTATCTAGATTTTGCGAAAGCCTTAACACCACTTGCGTTGATTTGTTTGACGATTCAGGTAGGCTTATTGTGGTGGTTATATCCAGAGGTGCGATCGCTTCGTCCTTACTTAAAAGTAAAACCTCCGCGTTATCACATCTTCAAGCCACTGTTAATTAAAAGTCTATTGATTACCACCGGATTACTAGTAGCATTTTTAATCGGAATTCCTACTGCTGAAGTTACCTTAATTGCCGCCGCACTATTACTGGTGACGCGCCGCCTCAAGCCTGAGCGAATTTTACAAAAGGTAGACTGGGATTTGCTATTAATGTTTTGTGGACTGTTCATCCTTACCGAAGGTGTACAAAAACTTGGTTCTTTAGAATGGCTTTCTCGTTTTGTTGACAATCCCTTGAGCATTTTAGGGATAACAGCTTTGCTATCAAATTTAGTGTCGAATGTACCGGCTGTACTGCTACTACATCACCTAATTCCCCATCCCGACACCCGCACTTGGCTACTACTAGCGGCGGCTTCAACACTAGCAGGAAATCTCACCCTACTGGGTTCGGTGGCAAACTTGATTGTGGCGGAGGCTGTTGCCAAACAGGGATATCGACTCACTTTTGGGGAACATTTGCGATTTGGATTACCGCTAACTGCTATCACCTTGATGCTTACCTATTTCTGGATTGCTTAAAATTTTTGTAAAATCATCAATGAAAATCGTAATGTAACATATAAATATATGCCTGTAGTATAAGTTTATCAATTATAAGCAAATGAGTGATTCTCGCCTCGTCAAAATCAGCAAATATCTCAGCAAACATCTGCGACATGCACCGGATGCAATTGGGATTAAACTTGCTCCTGGTGGTTGGGTTGCTGTTGATGAATTAATTACCGCTTGTGCTAAAAACAAGTTTTCGATTACCCGTCAAGAATTAGAGGCGGTAGTAGAATCTAGCGAAAAACAACGTTTTTCTTTTGACTCAACAGGTACTCTGATTCGGGCTAACCAAGGACATAGTGTAGAAGTCGATTTACAATTAGAACCTGCTGTTCCCCCAGATGAGCTTTATCATGGCACGGGACACAAATCTGTAGATTCAATTATGGAAACAGGACTTTGCAAAATGTCACGGCATCATGTCCATTTATCAAAGGATATTGCAACAGCACAAACTGTTGGTGCAAGACATGGAAAACCAGTGGTTTTTGCTATATCTGCTGCCACAATGCATCAGGCAGGTTACATCTTCTATTGTTCTGATAATGGTGTTTGGTTAGTGGATCGTGTACCACCTGAGTATCTCCAAAAAATTTGAATTTTCATCGGTTGTTAAAAGTGATTTAAAAAGAAACACTTGTAGAGACCGCGATTTATCGCGTCTCGAAACCCCAAACTTTTGCCAGTAGCCCTTAAATGAACCATATTGGGTTATAAAGATAGCAATCACTTATGTATAGATACAAAAAAGTCCGCTTTCGCGGACTTAAATAAGGGCTTCTGTCACTTTTTCGGCTACAATCATGTATGAATCATGATGCTTTTATTGTTAATTATCGACCAAAAAAAATCAAGATATTTCAGCTAAGATAATGGACATATTTACTGGAATTATATCTTTTTACAAATACTCAAACTGATTAAATTTTAATTGTATAAAATAACTTTTATTATTATTTTATTTTCATAAAAAACGAATTCATAATAACACGAATTGACTTAATTCCAAAAGTATATTTGGACAAAATCCAGATATATATGTCTTTTGAAAGTTCAATATTTACATGGCTTTTAGATTAAAAATGTAAAGGTGGTCAGGTATAACAGCCCCAGGAATGAATTCCCAGTCCTGGGGTTTTATTATGCGATCGCATAGAAAAATGGATTTAATATCATGTCCGGCTAATTAGTTATAATTTCCGCATCTGTGCAAAAACCTGAAAACCCTTTCTCCTCCTGCCCCCTGCCCCCTTGCAGTCTTAATGATAAGTCTTTAACCGAACATGATATAACCCCAACAAAGGAGAAGTTTCCCTTGTTTTTACAGCGCTTATCATGCTTATTCTTCCGTATAGCGGCGCGGCGTATAAACCCAGAAATTACCATCACTGCGTTTGATGGTTCGGGTTTTTGTGGAACCAACGAGAATAATTGTTCGCATATCAGCGCTTGCTGGTGCTAACTGCTCAAGTGCGATCGCTTTCACCGTCTGTCCTGGTCTGCCGAGATTCCGCGCCAATACTACTGGGGTATCCGGTGTTCTATGTCGCAGCAAAATATTTCTCGCTTCTGCCAGTTGCCAAGTACGTTCTTTGGAAACAGGATTGTAAAAAGCGATTACGAAATCAGCCTCGGCAGCAGCAGTAATTCGTTGTTCGATAGCAGACCAAGGCTTCAAGATATCAGAGAGGGAAATAGCACAGAAGTCATGTCCAAGGGGCGCACCAATGGCTGCTGCTGCTGCCTGCATAGCTGAAATACCTGGTGCTACATGAATATCGATAGTGTCCCATTCGGGTTTGGCATAGCGATCGCACACTTCAAAAACTGCTGTTGCCATTGCATAGATACCAGGGTCGCCAGATGAAACCACAGCGACATATCGCCCAGATGCAGCCAAATCAAGGGCCATTTTTGCCCGTGCTTCTTCTTCACGGTTGTCAGACTCATGCCGTTGCTTGCCATCAGCCAGAGAACCGATTAAATCTAAATAAGTTTTATAACCTACGAGGTCAGTTGCCGACTTGAGTATCTCCTTCACTTCTGGAGACATCCATTGCGATCCACCAGGCCCCGTGCCAATAATCGCTAACCTTCCACGTGGCTGACCGATAGTGTTGAGGTCAATTGGTTGGGGGGCAATTGTGATCGCAACATCAGGAGATGAGGAAGATAATGGAGATGTGCCTGTGGCGGCGATCGCAGCTGCTTGGGCAGGGCTATAACCTTGTGATAACAGACTTTCTAGCTGATTTGGGTTAAAAAAGCGGGCAGGTACTCCCAAGGCGCTAGCTACAGCATTAACTGCGGGATTGGCGGCGGTGATGGGTGCAAATATCCCGGCGACTGATGTTTTTTCTAGTTTGGTATCAACTAGTAGCTGCTCTACTAAAGCGACTGCATCATCAATGATGCCATTAATTGCGATCGCTACAGTTTTTGGGTGATAGACAAGACAGTTGGCTGTAGGAGTTACCAAACGTTCCGTAACTTGGATGGTCAAATCTCCATTGGGATTTATGGGTAATTTACTATCGCTCAACCAAGGTGCTATGCCTTCTAGTCTGACTTCTGCCCCAGCTAGCACATCTGAAATAAATTTCTTAGCATCGTCTGGGTTTGCTAAACGGTATCCGTTGGGAGGAGACAAAAGCGTTGTACCCAAACGTAAATCACCTGTAGTTGTAATTGCAGGTTTAACATCAAGCGCTTCGGCAATGCGGCGGGCCAAATCGTTTACCCCACCAAGTCCACCCAAGAGGGGAACAACAGCACTACCATCTTCAGCCACAGCTAACACAGGTGGTTCCTGCTGTTTATCCGAGAGTATGGGAGCTAGCGTCCTAATTAAAATTCCGGCGGCACAAATGCCAATTAGCGGCGTTCCCTGAGCAAATAACTCGCGTAACGTGTCGCCAAAATTAGTAAAGCTGACATCCACTCCCGATGTGCGACCCGCTAGACCGTATAGCGTCGCTCCTGGTAGAACGCTGATTATTTTGCGTGCTACTGTCACGCTATTTTGACCTAGTACTACAATGGCGGGTGCAACGTTCATGATCATAAGTAGATATCTTGCAAAATTCGATATCCTTCAAATGAAACCACAGATTTAGTCATGAAAAAATCATAACTGTCGTTTAATACTTATCCCGACTTGATTAGAACGGGTTTCCTTTTGCAAATCTTTGTCGTTGCAATGCTTCTTCGTACCACTCTAATTCATCCAAAAATTGACCGACTCTCTTCGTCAAAGCGATCGCCTGTGAAGTACCTGCTTCATCCAGAGATTCCCCAATTTTGGAGATGGCAAAAATACTTGAAATCGTAGTCATTCCCATCTCTGACAGAAAAGAACGTAACTGTATGGCTGCCCGTACTCCTCCAAAGCCACCAGCTGAGTAAGAAACAATACCAGCCGGGCGGAAAAAGTATTCTTCTAAATAGTGATCCATCAGGTTGCTCAACCCTGGCTGAATGGAATGGTTATACTCTCCCGCAACAACTACAAAACCGTCTGCTGTTCGGATATGTTCTGCCAGTTCTTCCATCTTTGCAGGAGCATGACCTGTATCATACTCCTTATACATCCGGTCTAAAATGCCAAAGTCATACTCCTTTGCATCGACAAAAATCACCTCATGGTTTCTTTGCTCAAGCTGATTAATTATGAATCTGGCAGCTTTGATGCCCTGGCGATCGCTCCTGTAGGAACCATAGAAGACTACTGTTTTAAAGCTCATGATCAATAATTTTTAACAATGTCTAGCCACAAGTTGAATTTACCATCTACTTACAGCGTCAGATTGCAACAAGCTGATGTGTGTTTAGACATTTGGGTAATTAGGGCTACGCCTACGCATTTCCTGAAATTAAAAAATGCGTAGGCGTAGCCCGTCGTAGACATCGCTTCTTATTTCAATTAGCTTTACGCTCTTTAAGGACTTGATCTAGCAAATTTCTTGCAGGTTGGGCTTTAGCCAACGCTATTTGATGGTCATTATAAGCCCGCACAAGGCGAGAAAGACTGCTCACACCTGACTTGAGTTGCTCAAGTTCTTCACCAGCAACTAATTCGCCATCAAGCATCCGCCCAATTAACGGTTTGATGTCGCCTACTTCCTGCCGAACTTTTTGGAGCTTTTCTAGACTACTCAGCAAGGTTTTGAGTGAGTTCAAGATGTCGTCAATATCCTGCACATCCTCTACTTGTTCCGGCAAATCTTCAACTTTGACTGTATCTTCATCTGAGATTGTAGGCAATTCCTGTGCAGACATTTCAGTTTGAACCCCGTTTGACCGTGCCATTGACGCTTCCTCAAGGAATTTTCCTTAGTGTATCGCTGATTTAGCCTATGTTAAGCAATTTCGCCATAGCTAACCGTTGCAGTTTCCCCGTAGCACCACGAGGTAGTTGTTCCAAAATGTGAATTTGTTTCGGAACTTTGAAGTCTGCCAACATAGTTGAACAGTGAGCTAAAAGTTCTTTTTCGCCAACTTCTCCCTTGAGGACAACAGCAGCGTGGATATCTTCACCTAAAGATTTGTGGGGGACAGCAAAAGCTAAGGCTTCGGCGACGGCGGGATGGCGAAGCAAAACATCATCCACTTCTAAGGGAGAAATTTTTTCCCCACCCCGATTAATCAATTCTTTAATGCGTCCAGTTAAGCGGAGATAGCCGTCTGCATCCACAGTACCCTGATCTCCTGTACGGAACCAACCGTTTACAAAAGCTGTGGCGTTCGCTTCTGGGTTGTTTTCGTAACCATCAATGACATTAGGCGCTTTTACCACCACCTCGCCCAAGCTTCCCTGAGATAATAGGTTGCCTTCGGAGTCCATAATGCCGACATCCACACCAAAGCCATAACCTACACTACCTGGTTTCCGCACTTTTGGCGGTAAGGGATTGGTGGTCATTAAATGGGATGCTTCAGTCATGCTGTAAGATTCCACCACAGGAGCATTGAGAGTTGCCTCCAACTGTTCAATAATAATCGGGGGCAAGGAGGCGCTACTAGAGCGAATGAAACGAAAGGGGTTAGCTTTGACAATTTCTGTGTTACGGCTAGCGCGGGCCAAAATTGTCTGGTGCATGGTTGGCGCTGCGGAGTACCAAGTAGGTTTGTAGGTATCTACTAGTTTCCAAAACTCTAAGGCATTAAAACCATTAGGGCAAATTAGTGTGCCGCCTGATGCTAAAGTTGACAGCAAACAACCTACCAATCCGTGAACATGGAACAGGGGCATTAAGCAAAGTGTAGTATCAGATGCTGTGAGTGAGTAAGCACCAATGATGTTGTTGGCTGAGGCGATTAAGTTGCGATGACGAATCGGCACACGTTTCGGACGGCTGGTAGTACCGCTAGTGTGGAGAATCATAGCCAGATCGTCGGCGTTGGGCGCTGCGGGATTTGATGATTCAATTGGTTTTGAGCCTGTTTTGACTAATTCAAAGCTCAATGTACCGTCAGTATTTACCTTGGCATTAATCACCATCATATTGGGTGTGACGGCGGCGATCGCTGCTTCTGGTTCATCAGACAAGGTAATCAGTGCATTTGCCTGAGTATCTTCGTAGTAGTAGGCAAATTCGTCTTGTTTGTATTTGGGATTTAAGGGTGCAGCAGTACCACACAGGGCGGCAGCCAAAAAGGTAATAGCCATTGGTGAACCGTTAGTCATGGCAATGGCTATGCGTTCTCCCTGTGTCAATCCAAAGCTGTTGAGTTGGGATACGAGTTCAACAATATTCTCGCGTAATTGCTTATAAGTCAGCGATCGCCCCCCAGGTGTAACCAGGGCTGAATGATTATCTTCCCCTGCTAAAAGCTCAAATAAGTTCATTAAAAACCTCCAGATTAGTAAAGTTGGGCATTAGACATAGGTTATTAATGCTTCTCGCTCATTTCCTTTTTTTCATTAAAAAGTATTGTGCTTTTGTATAATATCAACCATTATTTGATTTCTTTTGGTAGTAAGTTAACGGCAAAAAACAAGAGCTAAAATTAAGTCAAGAGTGTATCTGTCGTTACTAGAAATCAGAAAAATATTTTTCAGCAACTAAACCCCATCAATAAAATATGGATCGTCGGAATTTTCTAAAGTATGTCACTTTAGCAGGATCTAGTTTTGCTTTAACGAGTTGTGTTCAAGGCAAAAATTCCAAATTGCTGGGTGAGATGTCTCCCTCAGCGTCGCCTGTAGCGGTAAATGAACCTCTCAAGGTGGGATTTGTTTATGTGGGGCCTGTGGGTAATTTTGGTTGGACTTATGCCCATGATTTAGGTCGCAGAGATATGGAAGCCAATCTTAACGATAAGGTAAAAACTACCTTTGTCGAAAATGTCAATGAAGGTGCTGACGCTGAAAAGATAATTCGCCAACTAGCATTAGATGGTAACAAGTTGATTTTTACCACTTCTTTTGGGTATATGAACCCAACAATTAAAGTCGCTAAAGAATTTGGTGATGTTATTTTTGAACACTGTGCAGGATACAAACGTGCTGCCAATGTCGGCACTTATCTAGGACGTTTTGAAGAACCACGTTACTTAACCGGTATGATTGCTGGCAAAATGACAAAATCAAATGTAGTTGGTTTTATTGGCGCATACCCAATTCCAGAGGTGATTCGGGGAATTAGTGCATTTACACAAGGAATGCGTTTAACAAATCCCCAAGCAAAAGTTAAGGTACTTTGGGTACAAAGTTGGTACGATCCAGCTAAAGAAAGAGAAGCAGCTATTGCTTTGGTCAATTCCGGTGCAGATGTACTGACGCAGCATACCGACTCTGGCGCTGTTATCCAATTAGCTGAGGAAAAAGGTATTTATGTTTTTGGCTACAACAGTGATATGAGCAAGTTTGCTCAAAAAGCCCACCTGACATCAATTATTAACAAATGGGGCAAGTTCTATACAGATAAAGCCTTAGCTGTAATGAGTAATACTTGGAAATCTCAAAACGTTTGGGATGGCATTGGTCAAGGAATAGTGGATATTTCGCCGATGAATCAGGCGATTCCGGTAGAGGTACAACAACTAGTGAATGCGAAGCGCGATGAGTTTATTCAGGGTACTGCACATCCTTTTGATGGCCCGGTGAAAGACCAAAAAGGGGTGGTGCGAGTCCCAAATGGTAAGGTGTTGGAAGATCGAGGACAATTGGCGATGGATTGGTATGTTGAGGGAGTTGAAGGGTCAATTCCCCAGAGGAAACTATAGTAAGCAATTTTAGCGTTAGCGTATAACTTAGCGTCTTATAGAGAAACGGCAATTATAGGAGAAGTTCAGATACTACCCTACGAATTATCTATGATCCATGCGATCGCAAACCGCTATAGAGAGTTAAGAGTAAAAAGTTAGGAGTTGGGAGTTATTCTTTTCATCTCACTTATCCCCCCCTTTCAAGGGCAGGTTTTTAGAAAAGGGTAGAAGATAGAATAAAACATCGTGACATAAAGCAGGTCATGAACGAGTATTCAGGTTTAAACAGCTGGATAGCGATCGTTAGCGCAAAGCTACCACATTTAAGTCAGCCACAGGCGAAGGTACTGGCAATGTGGAGTAATGGATCTGGGAATGATGCTTTTCCCCAGGTCTAACAACAGTAGCAGTATTTTTAGCAGAACTACTGGGTGAGAAAGAAAATACAGTCCGGCAAAGATTGAGGGAATGGTATCGAGACGCAGGTGATAAAAAAGGTAGTCATCGGCAAGAAATCGATGTGAAAAAGTGCTTTGCACCAATGCTTTGTTAACAATCATCGCTGTTGAGAACGGAGGACGACAATAGACTAGGGGTATGCGAGGGCGGGGGAACCACCCAGTAATGCTACGACTGTTGTCACTGCTGCAAACAAATACATACAACCTTGCACGGTTCTACGGCGTAGCGTTACTCTCTTCCTCACCATCGTCATTGTCCGTTAACAGTGTGTACGTTTACCGTCAGGGTAGGGATAGCGAGAATCCCTACCCTTTTTTCTGTCTTGCCGTCAACGGTAGAGATAACGCGTGTTACCGCTACTAATGCTACCAACGATTTATTTATGTTGGATGCAAGTCTACTGCGAGTGGAAGCAGGATGCCAGAGGTGTTTTTGTCTGTAAGTGATGCCAGGAACCGGACTTGAACCGGTGACACGAGGATTTTCAGTCCTCTGCTCTACCAACTGAGCTATCCCGGCTGGGGCTTTTGTGAGCCACGATTAATCAATGTAGCAAACATCCCAAAATATAGCAAGCCCTTGGAGAAAAAAGATTTATGCAGCTTTCAAATTCAACTTAAACCAGATGAAAACGGCTATAAATAGCAGGAATTGTACAAGAACAATACTTGGGCCAGAAGCAAGGTTGAAAATACCAGAGACAATGATGCCAGCAATGCTGCTGATGGAACCAACTATTACCGATATGACTAAAAAGCGGCTAAAGTGGTGACTCATCAATTTGGCAGTAGAGGCGGGAATAACCAAAAAAGCGTTCACTAGTAAAACGCCGACAGCTTTAATCGCTACGGCAACGGCGAGTGAAAGCAAAACCACAAATACATAGCGGTACAATTGGACGGGAATGCCTTGGACTTGTGCTACATCAGGGTTAAGGGTCAATAAAATTTGCTGTCGCAAGGTTGATAGTAAAAATATGCTACCTCCTACAAGTACTAACAGCGTCAAAATCAAATCTGTGGTATCGATCGCTAGAATATCCCCGAACAGCACAGCTATCAAGTTGCCGCGATATCCTTTAATCAAGCTAGTGAGAATCACACCGATCGCTAATGCCCCAGATAGCACTATGCTAAGGACACTATCGCTACCTAAATCGGTTTTGTCGATGAAATAGAGGACAATAACGCCGAAAACCAAGGTAAAAGGTAACAGCATCCAAGTCGGATTTATTTGGAGTAGTACACCTAATGCCACACCTACTAATGCTGCATGACCAACGGCGTGGCTGAAAAAGGACAACTGGCGCAAGGTGACAAAACTACCCAACATCCCGCCAAGTATTCCCATTAACACAGCACCGACGATCGCACGCTGCATGAAGGGGAATGTTAACAAGCTTACCAAGTCATTACTACTGGCGATCGCAAGCCAAGCTATCTGACAATCATTGAAGAAATCCATATTTATAAGCTTTAATGTTGGTGCTGGTAACGGCTGAAACCTGGGCCGTATGTTGCTAACAGGTTTTGCGGTGAAAGGGCAATTTCCGGTTGACCAGTACAAACAATGCTTTGGTTCAGGCAAAGCACGCGATCGCAATGGCGATTTACCATATCAATATCATGGGAAACTTGTAATACCGTCCAACCCTCCTCTCGCTTTAATTCATTTAGCAAAGCGTAAAAATCTGCTGAACCTTGCACATCAACACCAGCAAAGGCTTCATCGAGTACCAACAGTTTCCGAGGCATTACCAAACAATAAGCTAATAAAACCCGCTTGAGTTGACCACCACTAAGAGTACCAATAGCTTGATGCTGTAAATGATAAGCATCGGTTCGCCGTAAAGCTTCTACTACTGCTGCCGATTTTTCTCTATCTTGTTTCCACAGCTTGGAGAAAAATAAATCTCCCTTTTTTCTTTCCTTTGCCCATCCCAGTCCCACCAATTCGCTAACAGAAATAGGAAAGCTGCGGTCAAAGATGAAATTTTGCGGCATATAGCCCAATAAATGACGCAAACGCCCCAACCTTGCAATTGGGCGACCGAAAATTTCAATCGTACCAGCACTTCGAGGTATCAAATCTAAAACCGCTTTTACTAAGGTACTTTTACCAGCACCATTGGGGCCAACAATAGCTGTATCTGTTCCTGGCAACAATTCAAAAGAAACATCTCGAACAGCTAAATAACTACCTTGATAGACAGTTAATCCTTCTACTTTTAAAATAGCAATATCATTAGTCATTGGTTCTTAGTCATTAGTCATTAGTCATTAGTCATTGGTCATTAGTCATTAGTCATTGGTCATTAGTTTTTACAAAGGACAGATGACAAAGGACAAATGACAAACCTATTTACACGAAGTTTCCAAAATTTGTAAGTTAGCTTTCATTGCCTTGAAATAATGCTGCGGATCTGTTTCGCCAGTTTCCAGTGAATCCAGAGAACGCAAAGTTAATTTCAAGTCTTTTGAGAGGCTACTTAGGAGTTTATTATCTACTCCTGGTTCACTAAATAAAGCTTTAACTTTGTACTTTTTAACAGCATTGACGGCATTTTGCACATCAGTTGGTGAAAGTTGATCTTCGGGAATTTGCACCACAGCAACTTGCTTGAGGTTATAGCGTTTGGCTAAATAGGGAAACGCATCATGAAAGGTAATAAAGGTGCAACTAGGAGTTTTTTGTAAAGTCTGTTGAAATTCATTATTTAAACTTTCTAATTCTTTAATATAAGCCGCAGCATTTGCTTCATAAGTAGCTTTATTTGCCGGGTCAGCAGCAATTAATCCATCCCTAATATTAGTTACCTGTTGTTTTGCCAAAACTGGATCTAACCAAACATGAGGATTACCTTGGGCGTGTTCGTGGTCTTCTTTCTCCTTCGCTGTTTTTACAACGGGTGAAATTTCATTTAAGGGTTTAATACCTTTGCTGGCATCAATTTCAGCTAGTTTGGTATTTTCGGCATTTTTAACAGTATTTTCCAGAAACTCCTCTAAACCTAAACCATTTTTTACTAACACATTCGCAGTTGCGATCGCTTTGACATTTTCTGGTGTCGCTTGGTATTCATGTACCTCCGTACCAGGCGGCACTAGAATTTCTACATCTGCGACATTCCCAGCTACTGCCTTAGTAAACAAATATATCGGCAAAAATGTCGTCACAACTTTAGTTTTTCCTAACTGCGCTACTGGGGTAGATGCAGTCGCCTGTGCTTGCGGTGACTGTTCAGGTATTGTTCCCTGATTCGGATTCGATTGTCCACAGCCAGCAATCATCGACAACATTAGTAGAGTCATTATGGACAAGATGCCGCTTCTTTGTCTTCCTATGATCAGCCCTTTGCCATTGAGCATCACGGTGTTTTCCTCCTCAAAATGGATGCAAGTCTATAAGACTTATTCTAAATTTTAGGCCATAATAATTCTCATTCTCATTCCCAATACATAATATCATTCTCAGTTTCCTGTGTAATGAGTAACAACAAAACTTTGTCAGATGGTACAGTCCTCTGCAATTTAGTTTTCCTTGAATAATTAGGATTTCTTGACTTTTTTTGTTAAAAAGGTTGTCTATTTCTGATAATATTACTGACAAATATTTGCATGAAATACACGTTAAAAAAACGTGCTTTGGGTGTGAATTGAAGATCAGTGTGAGGAGAAAAATGCAAAATTTCTGTAAATATCTGCTAGTTAGTCCAGCAGTCTGCTGTGCAATGCTATTTGTGAATACTGCTGCATTTGCAGGTGAAACATCCGCTACGTCTGAAATCAATCAACCGCAAGTTTTAACTAGTCCAGACACAAACACTCAGATAACAGGGCAAGTTACTTCCGTATCTCAATTTTCTGATGTACAACCTACTGACTGGGCATTCCAAGCATTGCAGTCGTTGGTTGAGCGCTATGGCTGTATTGCAGGATACCCAAATAGTACTTATCGCGGTAATCGCGCATTAACGCGATATGAGTTTGCTGCTGGTTTGAATGCTTGTCTCGATCGCGTTAACGAACTTATTGCTACAGCCACAGGCGATTTAGTTAACAAACAAGATTTAGCAACATTACAAAAGCTGCAAGAAGATTTTTCAGCAGAACTGGCGACACTCCGAGGTCGTGTAGATGCAGTAGAAGCTAAAACTGCTGAATTGGAGGCGAATCAGTTCTCAACCACAACCAAACTGCAAGGACAAGTTGTTGCTGTCGTTAGCGATGTTTTGTCAGGAAATACAGTTAACGGTGCAGAAATTACAGACGAAAATACAACTTTAGGGGTTAGGGCGCGGATAGAACTTGTGACCAGCTTCACAGGGAAAGATACGCTGTTCACCAGAATCCAGGCTAATAATATTCTCAGCCCTAATATTGGTACGCCAGAGGGTAACTTATTCTTTGCTGGCGAGGATGGTACTACTAATGCTGCGATAGATGCACTCCTCTACAGATTTCCCTTGGGTGAAAAAACAGAAGTTGTTGCGATCGCTAACGCAGGTGCAGCAGATGATATTACCAGTACTGTTAATCTCTTTGATGGTGATGGTGCTTTTGGTGCTTTATCCACCTTTGGTACACGCAACCCAATTTATGGCCAAATGAATGGTGCGGGGTTGGGAGTAACGCACGAGTTCAGTGATAAATTGGCACTGAGTTTAGGGTATTTGAGTGGTACAGCTAATGACCCTACACCCAATAATGGTTTGTTTAATGGATCTTACGGTGCGTTGGCACAGTTGACAGTTAAACCAAGCGATCGCATTACTATTGGTTTAACTTACATTAATTCTTACAACCAGCCACTACTCACAGGTAGCAATGCAGCAACTCTTGCGCCCTTAGATATAGATGACAATGGTACGTTAGATTCCCGATTTTCCAGTAATTCTTATGGTGTCCAAGCATCCATCGGCATCACTGATAAGATAGTCTTGGGTGGTTGGGCTGGATACACCAACAGCCGTACCTTGACTGGAAACCGTGGAGAAGTTGATATTTGGAACTATGCCGTTACCCTCGGCTTCCCTGACCTCGGTAAAGAAGGAAGTTTGGCTGGTATTATTGCCGGTGTGGAACCTAGATTAACAAGTTCTAATATCGCAGGATTAGATACAGATCCCGATACATCCTATCATCTTGAGGCGTTCTACCAGTATAAGCTGAGTGACAATATCACTATTACACCAGGAGTTATCTGGCTAACATCCCCAGATCATAATGATAACAACGATGATGTTGTGATTGGCGCACTGAGAACCACATTCAGTTTCTAATTTTTAAAACTCCAAAGAAGACGCAAATTTATTTTTTGCGTCTTTTATTTTGTGTTTAATCTCAAAAATAATACCCAATAAAAATACTGGGCTAGATAAACTCAGGTTTGCACAGCAAATTCTTCTTGATCTATTCCCCAATTTACCCAGCGAATCGCTTCACGCGCTGAGTTTATATTTGGTGGAACTCGCAAGGCATGAATAAAGCTTGTGCTAGGGCAAGTCATTTTTAATAAATAAATTGGTTCTTCATCAACATCGGCATCAATTTTTAATAGTGTATATTCAGCCCAAGTATCTAATTCAATAGCTTGTAGTTCTTGGCAGATTCTAGTGTAACCAATACCCTGAATTAACACTCGGCGTAGTTCGGCGTTTTCCTCTCTCAAAAGCCATTCAGCTTGCCATTGCTGCGGGTGAATCTTACCGTATTTTTCAGGTAAAGTTACACCGTGGTGGGAGTAGAGGCTATATCCATCAGTAAATTCAATGGCGGGTTCGCCTTCAGCGTGGAGGCGATTTTCATTGTCGAAGCGTAGGTGAAGGGGACGATCGCAGATAATTGCTACTTTTTCAAAAGCAAAAATCCAGCCACATTCTGTAATTAATGATTGATAGGACTGGAATCTTTTGACATCATAATCAAAATTTAAAGCCCTAAAATAAAAATCATGTACACTAGCCTCTATCGTTCTTCTATTTGGTTGCCAGCATTGAAAATAAATGTTCTCTATATAAGATTCTAAACGTTTTTTTAGAGAAACCCATAATTGCTGTCCAATACGATTTTCTACTTGTCTCCAGGGTTTATTTAGTAATTCTTCATTAATTTTGATAAGCAATTCGGACATGAGACATCCATAGAATAGTCTATATCCATCATCCCAACCATCGCTATCTAGTTTCCAATAAAGACAATCGTATGTTGTAATATCTGCTATCCCCTGAAATATTGGCGAATTTATTAAGTTATTATAAAAATTTATTTGTTTTCCTAGAATTTCTGGTGGGGGCTGATAAGATTGTTGTTGCTTTTTTATTCTAATTCTAAATAATTTATCTAATTTAATAATATTTGAAAAATCAAATTTTCGTCTTAATTCGTCACTTTTATCCAGAAATATCTGACTGAAAGCAGCATAGGGACTAGCACAAAAAATAATCTCAGGTACTTCAAAGCCAAAGGCAGCATAAGCAACTTTTAAGGCTTCAGAGGCTTTTGCACGATCAATCCGCTCAGTTGAAAGCGCGATCGCTCTCCACTTTTCCCGATAAACTGGAATCAAAGCCTCTTGCTCAGGCGTTAAATTTTCAATCAGCGACATATCGCCAACCTTCAGGCTCGTATTCCCGCTGAATTTTCACCATCCAGTCACCTTGGGGAATAGAAATAGCTTTATGCTCCTCATGGGTAAGTAATGCCGACTCTGAAAACACACGCAAATAGAGTGTGCTATCTTTTTCGTATAATTCTGCGTTTCCCTCAGTAATGCGATGCTTATGCCCTGTAACTTCGCCTTCTGCCAAAGTTAAGTGAGGTATTTTTTGTCCTTCAATTTGCTGCACAGGCAGTAAAATTACATCACCTTGACGAATTGGTTGCATAGTTTTGCTTTCTTGACACAGCTACAAACCCCACTTCGCTTTTGCTCTCAAGTTTGATTTAATTTTGGCACAAGCTATATGAAAGTGGGAATTGGGCATTGCTCAATAAATAGTTCTTCTTCCCTTCCTTCCCCATTCCCCATTCCCAATTCCCAATTCCCCATTCTCCATTCCCATGACTTTAGCAACCACCAATCTTGGAAAAACTGGATTAATTGTTTCCCGCCTTTGTCTCGGCACCATGACCTTTGGATTGCAGACTGACGAAGAAACTTCTAGGGACATTCTCGACACCGCAGCCGATGGCGGAATTAACTTTTTGGATACAGCTGATGTTTATCCACTTGGCGGCGGGCTTGCCACTGCTGGGCGTACCGAAGAAATCGTTGGGCGCTGGCTCAAAGGCAAACGCGAACATTTTATCTTAGCTACCAAGTGCGTCGGCCGGGTTGGCCCTGCACCTTGGGATCAGGGTGCTTCGCGCAAACATATTTTAGATGCGATCGATGCTTCCCTACGACGTTTGGGAACCGACTATATCGACCTGTACCAATTGCACTCCGACGATGCTTCCACCCCCCTCGATGAAACCCTGGAAGCCCTGGACGCGGTAGTTCGTGCTGGTAAGGTACGCTACATCGGAGTTTCCAACTTCTTAGCCTACCGACTCGCCCGCGCTTTGGGTCGCGCCGAAACGCGCAATCTAACCAAGTTCGTCTCAATTCAGCCCCGCTACAACCTGTTGTTCCGCGAAATTGAGCGAGAACTATTGCCCCTAGCCAAAGAAGAAGGACTGGGTGTAATTTCCTACAATCCCTTGGCGGGTGGTCTGCTCACGGGGAAACATATTCTCGCTCAAGGCCCCACTTCCGGTACACGTTTTACGTTAGGTGCTGCCGCAGAACGTTATCAAGAACGCTATTGGCACGATCGCGAGTTCGATACTGTAGAGGAATTACGCACAGTCGCGGATCTCGCCGGATTGTCACTCACCACCCTAGCAGTAGCTTGGGTTTTATCTAATCCCATTATTACTGCCCCCATCATCGGCGCTAGTCGCCCACAACAACTTGCTGACAACCTCAAGGCAGTGGAAGTAAAACTCGACGACAGTTTGAAACAAAAGTTAGATGACTTAACCGCCGAATACCGAAGGGGAGATTCTCTTCGTTAGTTTTAACTGATTTTCATAATTACGAATTGGTATTAGTCGCTTGCAAACTGGAAGATTTAAGCATATTAACGCCCAGAGTTTTTGGAAATGACAACCAAAATTCCTTCAAATCAGAAATATCTCATGGATAAAATAGCTAGCATTAAACGCCGTCGTTTTCTCCATTTCGCTACTTCAGGGCTATGCGGCTTTTCTATGGCATATCTGTTAGGGAGTTGTAGCGATCAAAGCGAACAGTCTTCTTTGCTAAACAGTACTAATGCCAGTGAAACTTCCCTTGGAATAAAAACGAAAGTTCTCCGCATGGGATATCAAAGTGCGGGGGATCTCTTCAGAAATCGGAAAGTTTTAGAGAAACGCTTGGAACCGTTGGGGATTAAGGTGGAATGGGCACAATTTGTCCAAGGGCCCCAACTTATGGAAGGGATGGCTGCAAAAAAAGTTGATGTGGGATCTGTGGGAGAAACACCACCAATTTTTGCACAAGTGGCTGGGTCAGAACTTGTTTATGTAGTCGGTACACAAAGAAACCAAAGGACAGGGACAAGTAGTGTTATTGCCGTTCCACCGGAATCTCCCCTTCAGAAGTTTGAGGATATTAAGGGTCAAGAAGTTTACTTTCAAAAAGGCTCGGCATCGCATTACTTTATTATCAGAGCCTTGCAATCAATCGGCTTGACTCTCAAAGATATTAAAATCAGAAGTCTTCCCACAATCGAGGCACGGGCTGCTTTCCTCGAAGGTAAAATTCCCGTTTGGATGACAGGAGATCCCCACTATGCGATCGCCCAAAAGATGGGTCGAATTCGAGTCCTCAAAGATTCTGTTGGGCTAGATTCTCCTGGTGCTTACTATATTGCTGACAGAAAGTTTGCCGAAGAAAACCTTGGTTTGCTAAAAATTATCATTGAGGAGCTTAATAAGCTCGATAAGTGGGCAGAGGCAAATCGAGGTGAAGTTGCCAAATTGATGATTTCTGAACAAAAGCTCGATCCAGATGTGGTAGAAATAGCGATGTCTCGTCGCACTTTTGTAGGACGTAGAGGACTTAGCCCTACGCTGATAAAAGAACAACAACGTGTAGCGGATTTATTTTTTGATGAGGGTGTAATACCAAAGAAAATCAACATTCAAGATGCGTTACTTCCGCCTGATATCTATACTGCAATTACCCCACCAGAAATTATGATCTAGTGATGTACAGTAGGGAGCAAGCTTGAAATTCTTTTGGTAGTTTTTATCATTCATTTATGTCTTAACTTATCTGATAGCTACTATAAGTATTGCTAAAAGACACACATCGAGCTTGTAATTTTCATAATAGTGAATGGGCAAAATATCCGTCCCAAAAAAAACTTTTTTTCTAGCTAATGTGCAAATTTAATGTCCAAAAGTTTATTAATTAAACGAGTAAGTAAGTCAGCTACAACCAAACAGCAAAAGTTTTTAAACAGTGCTGCCAGAAGTCCTTAATACCACCGGACGGCTTATATAGTCGTCCATTTTTATCTTGCAGAACAGCCAAAATGATGCTAGTGGATCGACCTTCATGACGAAAAAGACCAGACAATTCAAACCCTTTCAACGTGCTGCTGATGCACCAAACCTACCATCAACTCCATTCAGGTTCATTTTGTATTTCGTTAACCAGTTTCGCTGGTGGTATGTGTTAATGGTGAGCCTGGAGATGGTACACGCAACCTGTGGCGTTATGTTGCCTTATGCCATTGGTGAGATCATCCGAGGTGTGACGAAATCAACGGGCGACAGCCAGCCCATTTTTGATGCCATGAGGCAACCCCTGATGCTGTTCATCGCCTTGAGTGTGGGTGAAGTAATATTCGGGCGTTCGGCTGGACTCTTGCAAACTATCCTCCATCCAATCCACCGACAACATATTGTGCGATCGCTATATGCCTACTTGCAACACCATTCGCATCGCTATATGAGCAGCAGTTTTTCCGGGGCATTAGCACATCGGATTAGCGAAACTTCTCTGGGTGTTACTCAGACGATGCAAATGTTAATTACTGAATTTATGGCAGTAATTGTTGTGTATATTGTTGCCACGATGTTACTGTATCGCGCTTATCCTCCCCTGGCTGCACTCGTGGGCGTGTGGGCAGTTCTTTTCATCACTATTTCGTTCTGGCTGGCAACTCGCTGCCGAATTTACTCTCGGAAAGCCGCAGCCGCAAGAAGTGAGACAACTGGCATCATTGTAGATACAGTAACAAATCTTACCAGTAGCCGATTGTTTGCTCGTTTGGGTTTTGAACGACGTTATTTGAATGAGCAATTAAGCCGCGAACTCAAACAGGTGAGAAAGTCCAACTGGTATTCGGAGCGAATTCGCTGGTTTCAGTTCATCTCGGCAGCCATTCTGAAAATCAGCACCCTGTATTACTCGCTCTTTCTCTGGAGTCAAGGGAAGATCGCTACTGCTGATTTCGTCGTCGCAACTAGCCTGTCGCTATTGATCATCATTGAAGCCCGGAATTTGAGCCGCCGCTTTCTGGAATTTTTTGAACATATCGGCAATGTTGCCAATGGTGTCTTTACCATCGTTCAACCCCACGAGTTGGTTGATCGCGATCGCGCGATCGCACACCCAATTACCCAAGGTAAGATTGAGTTTCGCCGGGTGAATTTCAATTACTCTGATGAAAAGAAAGTTTTCAACAACCTTTCTGTCACCATCCAAGCGGGACAGCGTATCGGATTGGTAGGTTTCTCTGGTTCGGGAAAATCCAGCTTTGTCAATCTAATTCTGCGTTTATTCGACCCCCAATCTGGACAGATTATTATTGATGGGGTCGATATTCGAGACATGACTCAGGATGCCCTACACGCTCAAATCAGCTTGATTCCCCAAGATCCATCTCTGTTCCATCGCACTTTGCTAGAAAATATTCGTTACGGACGCTTAGATGCAACCGATGAGGAAGTGTTCGAGGCGGCGCGAAAGGCTAATGCTCACGATTTCATCATCCAAAGTCAGGATGGTTATAATTCTCTGGTGGGTGAACGTGGTGTCAAGTTATCTGGAGGACAGAGACAACGTATTGCGATCGCACGAGTAATTCTCAAAGACGCGCCGATCCTGATTTTAGATGAAGCCACCTCTAGCCTCGATTCAATCACCGAAAAAGCGATCCAAGATACCCTCGACTTAGCAATGAATGGGAAAACGGTCATTGTGGTGGCTCATCGACTATCTACCATCGTCCATCTAGACCGGATTTTGGTGTTCGATAAAGGTCGCATTATTGAAGATGGTTCCCACGCTAAACTACTGGCACTTGGCGGTGCTTATCACAGGTTATGGAAAATGCAAGCAGGTGGATTTATCCCAGAAAATCCTGGCGAGGAACGCATACATGAGGTTCGCAGTGGCACAGATAACGTTCAAAAGGGAATGATCGCTTGACATTTGCCGCTACTTGAGGTTCAATTCCAGATTTAATTCAGGAATTGTGCGGGAAAGAGTCTATAAAACTTATGACTTCAGATATCAAACCCATTTTTGATACCCTGGCTGATGAGGAATCTGCCATCGACTGGAATCGTTTGTTGGTCGAAATCCTGACCGTTTTCGACTGCTCTACAGGTACTATCCATACCCTAGATTGGGAAAGCCAGTTATTGCACCTAAAGGCTTACCAAAGCATTCCAGAATTTCTGTTGCCTAAAATGACGGTAATTCCTATCGGCAAAGGGATGGCTGGTGTCGCCGCCGAACGTAAGCAACCCGTACAGATTTGCAACCTGCAAACTGACGAACAGGGGGTGGCCAAACCCTCAGCAAAAGAAACTAAGGTAAAAGGCTCCATCACAGTGCCACTTATGCTAAATGGCAGATTGTATGGAACCTTGGGTATTGCCAAGTCGGTTTCTTATGAATTCACTTCCAAAGAGGAAGAGATATTAATGGAGATTGGAGAGGCCATTAGCCGGAAAATCGTCAGTTAACAGGATTAGCAACTTTGCTAAACTGATTTAACTGACGTTCTTGGCACTATTTCTGACTAATGGTTTCTGGTGTGATGGCTGCATATTGTTCGCTACTCAGCATCGCTTCCTTGATATTGATTGGTTTAGGAATCACTTTTTCTGTGGCAAACAAATCTGCAATTTTCTGTTGATTTTCCATGATTTCTGGCGTAATGGGTCTTAAGCCATAAGCTCGCCTTCCAATCATTGTTGCTAAAATATCTTCATCAATTTTGAGATGGGGAATAGTCAGCTTTACAACTTCTGCTCGGTTTTTTTCACCCCATTGACCTGTGTTATCTACCTCTTCAAGAACCAATCGTACTAATTTCGGGTTTTCTGTGGCAAATTTTCGCGCAGCCATGTAATATCCGCCCTGAGTAGAAATGCCACTAGCATCTCTCAAAACCCGAGCATTTGCCTTTTTTTGTGCTACAGCTAAATAAGGGTCCCAAGTTACCCAGGCATCTATTTTTCCTTGAATAAAAGCATCACGGGCTTCTGAAGGAGGGAGGCTAATGGCTTGAATATCACTATATTTCAAACCAGCCTCTTCTAAAGCTTTTATTAATAAGTAATGGGAAGCAGAACCTTTTTGAAAAACTACTTTCTTACCTTTGAGATCAGCTAAAGTGCGAATTGACGAATTATTTTGGACGATAATTCCACTTCCTTTACCTGTGCTGGGTTTATTACTAGCAACATATACTAAAGATGTACCAGCAGCTTGGGCAAATATCGGTGGGGTTTCGCCTACAGAACCAATATCAACCCTACCTACATTCATTGCTTCCATCAGTTGCGGCCCTGCGGCAAATTGCGCCCATTCGACGGAGACACCTAAAGGCTGTAAACGCTTTTCTATCAATCCTTTAAGTCTGACCAGATCCCCAGAGCTTTGATATCCCATACGGACAGTTTTAGTTTTAAAGCCAGTGGTTTCATTCCCTACATTTGGGGTTGTGACTGAACAACTAATTAAGGTGGTTGAGATTGTTAATAATCCAGGTAATAGTAATAGTGAAAAACGCTGACAAATATTAACTCGTGACTGTTTGAAGGCGGTAATCATGGACGTGATACTTTGTTTTTATTTTGCTAATAGTTACCGATGTTCAGTAGGGTAACATCTGTACATTGGTGTCAACTTAAATGCCAACCCTTTTAAAACTTCATTTCCAGCCAGAGGCTAGAAATACTCCTCATTGGTTGGGCATTCTGAAACGAGACTAAACACCTATGGCATCTGTTCGCCTCTACTGCGTATTGCTCTTAATGTAAGTTCAATGAAACTCTTCTAGACTCGAACTAAAGTTCAAATTTCTCTCCGATTCGAAGAGGGGCGGTTTTGTGTGGTAAAGCCTTTTATAAGCCTTTTTATTTAGATTGTTAGGCGAACACCACATAAACCGTCAAACATTACATTACTCTTAACCCAAAGATTTAGACTTTTTGAAGCTGAAGGTTCTTTTGGAAAAGTTCTTGAACGTTTTTCCAAGCATCGGCAGCAGCTTCGGCATTGTAGCTAGGGCGATGGTTGCAGAAAAAGCCATGTCCTGCACCAGAATAGCGAAATATAGCATGAGGAATCTGATTTTTCTTCAATTCAGCCTCAATCTGTTCCGTTTGTTCTAAGGGGATTCCCTGATCGTCAAGGCCAAAGAAGGCGTAAATGGGGCCTTTGATATCAGGAGTGCGGGTGATGGTTGGTTCTCCACCACCGGGAGTTGAGTTGGGAATACCGCCACCATAGAAGGAAGCTGTAACTTTAATATCTGGTAAAGTGGCAGCTAGATAAACTACGTGACCACCAAAGCAGAAACCAATGGAGCCGATCGCATCTCCTTGCACATTTGGTAAGGTTTTTAGATAGGCGATCGCAGCCTTAATATCACTCAATATTTCCTCGGCTGTTGTCTGTTCCTTATACCCTCTTCCTTGCTGGACATATTCAGGGGTATATCCACCCTCAAAACCGGGAGCGGTGCGTTGAAATAAAGTCGGTGCGATCGCAACATAGCCTTCTTTGGCAAATTTCTCAGCAACTTCTCGAATGTGAATGTTAACCCCAAAAATTTCCTGAATCACAATAACGGCTGGGAAGCTTCCCTTTTGTGCAGGTTCAGCTAAGTAAGCATCAATTTGCAAATCCCCGTTAGGAACTTTAACTTGAGTGGTGCGAATTTCTGTGTTTGTCATCTTAGGGATTAGCCTGTAATTACTTTGAGAACGAAATGTTTTGTGGTAAGTTTTGTACAAAAATACTTAAACTTTACCGATTTACCGTAGTTTATAGAGTAGTATTTCACAAACAATGTCCAAAGGCAAGTCCCAATACTTGTCGGGTTTTGAGGAAAAGGGAAAAGAAAAAACCTTTAACCTTTACCCTTTAACCTTTAACCTTTTCCCCAAACCCAATTCCGAGTTAAAAATGCAAAACCCGAGCAGTATTGAGGCAAGTCCTTATTTAAGAAGGAAATAGCTTACGGGAATAGGGAATAACTTTTTTCTGTCCCCTAAATTCTGAGATATCCCAACAGGAGAATGAAAATGGCGCTCAAAGCAGTTCATCATATTCAGGCAACTTATCCTCAAGAGGTAGAAGATGCAATGCTATCTTTCTACAGCAGAATTTTGGGATTGACTGAAATTCCCAGACCTGATGCGGTCAAAAACGATTCAGGAGCCTGGTATCAGGTGGGAAACATTGAATTGCACGTTAGTAGAGAGAAAAACGCCAATAACCAAGTATCTAGAAGACATTTTTGTTTCCAAGTCGATGACTTGAACACCTTTGAGAAACACCTAAAAGAATATGGAGTAGAAATTATTCCCGATCAACGACCACTACCAGGATGCGTGCGGTTTTTCCTCCGCGATCCCGGTGGGAATCGTATAGAGATCGCAGAGTTCGTCAAGAGTACTTAAAAAGTATATTCTTTACATTTTGATTGTCTAAGAATATGCACAAAGCAGCACCAACATCCCGAATCCTGATAAAAAATACTTAATATTGAAAAGAGCGATCGCTCTTTTCAAAACAAAACCAGTAACTAATCTGTTACGCAAATAAGATTGCACATCAACTGGTGAGGTTGTCCTTTGTCCTTGGTAAACACAAATGACTAATGACTAATGACTAATGACTAATGACTAATGACGGTCTACACGGAAAATACAATATGTAGCGCGTTAGCTTAGTGAGGTATTGTATTCAAACAAGAATCCCTAGCTAGCAACTAAAAAATTATAAACGCAGAGATGATCAGACTTAGCCCAGAACACTTGCAAACTATCCGCGCCCATGCCGAAAGCACCTATCCAGAGGAGTGTTGCGGTATAATCTTAGGCTATTTGGCTAGTGAGGGCAAAATTGTAGTAGAAGTCATGCCAACAGAAAATGCCTGGAATACAGAAGCGGGTGCTGAGTTTTCAGGGGAACGCACAGCAGAGAGTAAAAGACGGCAATATGCGATTGCACCCGAAGTTATGCTAAAAACCCAAAAGGAAGCACGTAATCGCTCACTGAACATCGTCGGCATTTTTCATTCCCACCCAGATCATCCTGCTATCCCTTCAGAATGCGATCGCTTATATGCTTGGCAAGGATACTCGTATATAATAGTTACCGTCCAAAACGGTAAAGCTGGAGAACTTAAAAGCTGGAGCCTTGACGATCGTCATCAATTCCAAGCAGAGACAATTGAAAATTTAAAATAACTGGCTTAGTTCAAAGACAGTCACTCGTAGCGGTTTTAGCCGCCAACACGGATAGAAAATTCATCTTCCCCACTCCCTATCTCCATAAGAGATACAGTTTTTCGATAGGATTAATATTCCGCTCTCCCAGATCATAACTGCTATGCTCAATCCCAATCTGGACGAAATCCAGTTGACCAAAGACGATTACGAACGCTACTCCCGACACCTGATTTTACCGGAAGTAGGACTAGAAGGACAGAAACGCCTGAAAGCCGCCAGTGTACAGTGTATCGGTACAGGTGGACTAGGTTCACCACTACTTTTATATCTGGCGGCGGCGGGTATTGGACGCATTGGGATTGTCGATTTCGATGTTGTTGATACTTCCAATCTGCAACGCCAAGTCATCCACGGGACATCTTGGGTGGGTAAACCCAAGATTGAATCGGCAAAAAACCGCATTCACGAGATTAACCCCTATTGTCAGGTTGATTTATATGAAACTCGCCTGACTTCCGAAAATGCTCTGGAAATCCTTGAACCTTACGATATCGTCGTAGATGGGACTGATAACTTCCCCACTAGATATCTAGTTAACGATGCTTGCGTATTGCTGAATAAGCCCAACGTCTACGGTTCAATTTTACGCTTTGAAGGGCAAGCCACTGTATTTAACTACCAAGGTGGGCCAAATTATCGTGACCTTTTCCCAGAACCACCACCACCAGGAATGGTTCCCTCTTGTGCCGAAGGTGGCGTACTCGGTATTTTGCCAGGAATTATCGGTTTAATCCAAGCAACCGAAACTGTCAAAATCATTCTGGGACAAGGTAATACTCTAAGTGGACGATTGCTGCTATACAACGCCTTAGATATGAAATTTCGGGAGTTGAAACTGCGTCCTAACCCGATTCGCCCAGTGATTGAAAAGCTGGTAGACTACGAAGAATTCTGCGGGATTCCACAAGCTAAGGCAGAGGAGGCAAAACAGCAGTTGGAAAGTCAAGAAATGACTGTTAAGGATTTGAAGGAATTGCTGGATAGCGGTGCAAAGGATTTTGTACTACTGGATGTCCGCAACCCCAATGAGTACGATATTGCCAAGATTCCTGGTTCAGTGTTAGTACCCTTACCAGACATTGAAAATGGCAATGGCGTTGCGAAGGTAAAGGAAATATTGAACGGACACCGCTTAATTGCTCATTGTAAGATGGGCGGGCGATCAGCAAAAGCCCTCGCCATCCTTAAGGAAGCTGGGATTGTCGGGACAAATGTCAAAGGCGGAATTACCGCTTGGAGTCGAGAAATCGATCCTTCAGTTCCAGAATATTAATAAGAGAGGCAGGAGGCAAGAGGCAGGAGAAATACTGCTTTGCCTCCGTTCTCTTTTACACCATGAGCAGAGCTAGTTTGCGCTTTAAGTCTTCCATTCCCTTATCTCTTGATCGCTTTTTTGGAATTAAAAGTTAAAAATTAAGAAAAAGAATAGTTTTTAATTAATTAATTTTGGTACAAAGCCAACAATAATATATAACGCAGTGTTAGCGAGTCCACGTACTCCTTCCCTACGGGACGCTGCGCTAATGGAGAAGCAAACTACCCGCAGCGTCTGTCTGCGACACGCTCCGCGAACGTAGAGAGCGTTTTGGAATTTTTAATTAATAATTTTTAATTTTTAATTGGAGCGAAGCGACTTGACTACCTCAAAATCTCATCTCAATATTTTATGGGTGCAAGTTTGGGTGTTAGCAGTAGTGCAGGGAGCAATTACTCTCACCTGGTTAATTTATAATATATATTTGCCACAACTTTTGACTCAGTTTGGTTTTCCCGCCTCGCTGGCAGTTGCTTTGGTATTAGTCGAAAATGCCTTTGGTGCGGTGCTAGAACCATTGATGGGTGGACTTTCAGACCAAGCTAGACGCTGGGTAGGGACTCGATTTCCCTTCATCTCAGTAGGTATGATTTTGGCATCGGCTTTGTTTATTGCCATACCATGCGTTGTGAGTTTGATTCCACCTACTACTGTAATGCGATCACTCTTACCTATAGCATTGGTAGCCTGGGCATTAGCAATGACAATATTTCGTTCTCCAGCGATGTGCCTCCTGGGGATGTATTCTACACCAGCCCAGTTACCTTTAGCAGTAAGTGTTATAACTTTGGCAGGTGGTGTAATTGGGGCTTTTAGACCGATAAGCTACAAGTTTATCCTGAGCTTAGGGCCAGTTTATACTTTTGCGATCGGTTCTTTCGTCATGCTAGGGGCGGCGGCTGTGTTGCGATTAGTCAATCCTCCAGAAGCAGTAGTGGATAGACACCAAATAGAAGTAGTAAAGTTGCCGTTACAAAAATTGGCTTTGATTTTAGTAACTGGTTTTGGTGTAGCGTGGGGTATTAGATTTCTCTTTGATGTTTTGGGTAAAGTACTCAAGACCCAACTGAATACTGATAATATTGATGTGCTTATGGTGTGGATCGGATTAGCGATCGCAATTGCCAGCATACCAGCAGGAATCTTCGCCGTCAAAATTGGTAATCGTCAAGCCATGCTTTGTGGGATCTGTGCAATCATTCCTTCGTTAGTAATAATGATATCTGTGGGCGCACAAATCCCGATAATTCTATTAATCGTTGCTAGCTTTAGTTTAATTGTCAATGGCGCAATTCCTTTTGCTCTAGGACTAGTACCTCCTCGGTGGGCGGGATTAGGAATTGGGACGTATTTTGGTGGATTCGCTTTAGCAATGAGTTTGTTTGGTGTCATCTTTCCCAAGTTACAAGCAATAACACCTTTTGTTGGTGCAGTTGGAGGTGCATTGGCATTTTTGGTTGCTGGTGTTTGCATTGCGGTAAGTGGCATTTTTGAAACGCAGAGGAACGCAGAGGTTTAACGCAGAGGGACGCAAAGTTATCTTCTGCGTCCCTCCATGTATGAATTACGAATTACCTACGGGTTTAACTTGACTCAACAAATCGTGCAGTTTTTCGCCTTCAATGACTTCTGTTTCTAAGAGTTGAGTAGCGATCGCTTCTAGCAAGTCTCGATTCTGTCTAAGAATCTCTAGGGCTTGTTCGTGGGCTGTTTCCACGATTTCCTTGACTTCGCTATCAATAGCTTTTGATGTGTCTTCACTCACCGCCCGCCGAGGATTAGCCCCGCCATTACCCAAAAACATCGATTGTTGTCCTTGTTGGTAAGCTAATGGCCCTAAGACTTTGCTCATACCATAAGATGTTACCATCCGTTCTGCCAAGTCAGTTGCTCGTTGCAAATCGTTGGAAGCACCTGTTGTAATACTGTTAAACACAATCTCTTCGGCGGAACGTCCACCTAACAGAGTTGCAATCTGACCCCGCAATTCCTCTTCATTCATCAAAAAGCGGTCTTCAGTTGGTAATTGCAGAGTGTAGCCCAAGGCAGCCATCCCACGGGGAATAATCGAAATCTTTTCTACCCGACCGTTTCCTGTGGTTAGCGCCCCGACCATTGCGTGACCAACTTCATGGTATGCAACAATCTTTTTCTCAGTCTCGTTCATGACGCGACTCTTTTTCTCTAAGCCGGCGACTACCCGTTCAATTGCTTCGGCGAAGTCTTCTTGAGCAACACTTTCACGCAGATTACGAGCTGCTAATAATGCGGCTTCATTTACCAAGTTTGCTAAATCTGCGCCAGCAAAACCAGGAGTACGAGTAGCGATCGCTTTTAAATTTACATCATCTCCTAATTTTACCTTTTGAGCGTGAATCTTGAGAATTGCTTCCCGACCAGATAAATCGGGACGGTCTACCAACACTTGGCGGTCAAAGCGACCTGGACGCAGCAATGCAGAGTCAAGGCTTTCAGGGCGGTTGGTCGCTGCTAGGACAATCACCGTTGCATCACCAGCCGCAAACCCGTCCATCTCCGTTAGTAACTGGTTGAGAGTCTGTTCTCGCTCATCGTTACCACCGTAGAAGCCGTTACTGCTACGAGACTTACCGATCGCATCTAATTCATCAATGAATATAATACAAGGAGCCTGTTTCTTTGCCTGCTCAAACAAGTCCCGCACTCTGGAAGAACCCACGCCGACAAACAATTCTACAAACTCGGAACCAGAGATGCTGAAGAATGGAACACCTGCTTCTCCTGCTACGGCTTTCGCTAAAAGTGTCTTACCAGTACCAGGAGGGCCAACTAACAACACACCTTTAGGAATTCTCGCGCCAATTTGCGTAAACCGTGCTGGAGTCTTGAGGAAATCTACAATTTCTACTAACTCAGTTTTTGCTTCTTCTACGCCAGCCACATCTGCAAAGGTGATTTTAGCTGATTCGCCTTCAACGTAAACCTTAGCTTTGCTCTTACCAATGGAAAGCGCACCTTGAGGACCACCGCCGCCACCACGTGACAGAAAGAATTGCCAAATACCAATAAAAATCAGTGGTGGAATCACCCAACTTAAGAGGGTTGTAAACCAAGTATTTTTGGGTGGAGGTGTAGCAGCGAACTCAACTCCCTTTTCTTCTAGCAGTTTGGGTAACTCTAAATCAAAAATTGGTGTAGTTGCAAACACCGGGCCCGGCTCGCCATTTTCTGTTTTTAGTTCGTAGAGAATCTGGTTTTGACCAACAGAAACGCGATTAACTTCCCCTTCTTGTACTTGATGAATAAATAGGCTGTAAGGAACACCAGTAGGGCCAGAAGCAAATAAACCAGGCAAAAATAGATTTAAGAGCAGGAATATTCCTGATACTGCCAGTAAGATATTAGCAATAATCCGAAACCGAGGTGATTTAGGTTGTTCTTTAATTGCCATAGATGTTGTTACCAATCCTTAAGAATGAAAACTGTTGAGAATGTAACTTTATAGTAGAGTCTCTTTTTAAGTCCATATAATTGAAGCAGCTTATACTGTTTCCAACCAATCAAAAATTTGAGCTAACTGATCCAGTGTTACCAATCCATATTGCCAGAGGGTCATAGCCAGGAAGTTGGGGGTCTGCTCACAATGTCGCAAAGCCAGAGAAATTGCTCCACCAGAAATACCCAACTCTTCTTCTAAAAAATGCACCAATTGATCTGTAGCTTTCATCGCAATGTTAAACAATGTTAAATAAGTTTTATTTCTGAGAGAGTTTGACTTGTGTGATGCAATGTCCAGGTTGCATTGCAAAGTTGTTCAATTTGTCTTAGATCCTTAAGGATACTACCTATTTTCATAATTTCTCCTGTTTAGCAATGTCGTAGCATTTTTTTATTTATGTAACTAAACTTAACAATTAAATTAATCTTTGGGAACTAACAAGCAAATACGGTTTACCGTACTCAAAGGCTTAACACCAATGGAAATGAGAAAATTTAATGAACAGAACGCCGTTCAAGAAGACGCAGAGATTGTGAGAAGCGAAGAGAAATCCCCAGCCTCCTCTTCCATATCCTGACTTTTCATGTTATGTGGAAAAGTCCACCAAAAACCTAACCCTCTAACCCCCTTCCCGACGCGGGAAGGCTACGGTGTACAGACAAATCATCTGATCCCCCTAAATCCCCCTTAAAAAGGGGGACTTGAAGAAATTTCCCCCCTTTTTAAGGGGGGTTAGGGGGGATCGAAACACTGTTAGACAACTTTATAAGACTTGTGTGTACACCGTAGCCCTTTCTAAGGGGGGTAATTTAACTTGTGTTTACACTGTGGCTACGGTGTACACACAAATCATCTGATCCCCCTAAATCCCCCTTAAAAAGGGGGACTTGAAGAAATTTCCCCCCTTTTTAAGGGGGGTTA
>NZ_JAAGOG010000370.1:0-3625 GCF_010747425.1 Nostoc sp. UIC 10630 | reverse complement strand
ACAGCTAGCGCTCCTAAAAGCGATGAAATGTGAATATGGGCAGGGAAATTTTTTCTCTAGACCATTGGATAATCAGGAGGCAGCGGCATTAATTATTGCAAATCCTCAGTGGTGAGTGTTTTTTAAATACGCTTCACCACTCCCGGTTGCCCTTGCCGAGAGATGAACTTGTAAACTTTTACTGGAGTGGCAATTACCACATCTGCGATCGCCGTTCGCTTAAATAGCAATTAGTGTTGCTTTGGCAATCGCATAGAAATATGGAAGTTGGCTGTTGCTTCTGCATGAGTATAAGCTAGACAGCAATTTGAGATAAGCTTTGTATCAAAATTTCTATCCCTGTCAACTGTCTGTGGCAGGAATTTTTATTTCAACTACTGCTTTAAAGATTTATCAAATACAATCTGTTGAAAGTAAAAAAAGAAACAATTAATCTGTCCTTTTATTAATTTTTTTAACTATTTTAATTCTCTTAACTGTCTTAACTGTCTTAACTGTCTTAACTGTCTCTTAATGTAGTTATTTAGCTTTTTTATCTTCTCTGCAATATTAGTATAAAATATTGCTTAAATTTATTTACAAACAGAAATGGCGACAATATAGAGTAACTACTTTAGATGCTATTTATGTATGCTCTATAAGCTAGAAGAATCTGTGCAGATTAGGGAAATTAGCAAGAAGAATTACATATTCTTTAAGTAAAATTTAAGACTAATATGGCAGCTTTCATTATTTAGTTTTTTAAAGTTTAAATAATTTTCTCTCATATTTATCTGCTTGCAACTTATGTGAAATTATGGTTCTATCAAGTTAACAACCAAGTTCTAAGCAGCGCTTAACTTGATGGCTATTTAATAGATAGTGAAGTTTAATGTGACTCTTGTCATATCAAGTTCGGTAATTACTAGTTCTTAAAATAACTGCACATTTATACATCTTTGTATCTATGCGTCAGTTCTAATAAAAAGTTTTCAATCGGACATGATGTCAGTCGGCATAGTTGGGTCAAGAACAAAATTCAAAGCCTTATATATCAAATAGCATTCTTGTCTAAAGGCA
Source organism: Nostoc sp. UIC 10630 (assembly GCF_010747425.1). NCBI lineage: Bacteria > Bacillati > Cyanobacteriota > Cyanophyceae > Nostocales > Nostocaceae > Nostoc > Nostoc sp. UIC 10630. The sequence continues at coordinate 2,566 of NZ_JAAGOG010000370.1, read as the reverse complement.
AAAAGAAACATATTTGGTTTTTAAGTCCAATCCATAGAAATTTAAGCAAGAAAGGAAAAAACAAATGGTTACTTATCCCAATCCCATAGTATTAATTCCAGGATTAGCAGGATCAAGGCTAAAAACATTAGTAAAAGGTGTGGCGACACCAAAAGGGGTGACAAGCGGTAAACTGTGGCTCGGACTAGATATGGCACCACCGGCGGATGATGAAAAGGATGAAGTAGATTTGGAAGTAAATGAAGAAACAGATGTGCAATCACTGCCATCAAATATAGTCGGATTGAATGTATCAGCATCTGATATCGAGTCAGATGAATCTACCGAGCATCCTCGTGTAACGAATTGGAAAAGGCATCTGAAATTGAAGGATGATGACGGCATAACTCCAGAAGTAGAAGAAAACAGCATATTAAATGAATTTAATCGACCGCTAGACGGATTAGATGGAATTAGCAATTTATTTGTTAATCGCAATAACGTAGAATTGGTAGCGGGATTAAAGCCAGATATCAAAAAAGTCAACTATTTTTTGGAATTAGTAAATGCGTTGTTAAACACTAAAGAGTACTCAGCACCCAAAAATTTGCTAGCTGCTCCTTATGATTGGCGAACATCTCCAAAAGGTTTGGAACAACGATACAAATATTTCTCTAATCTCAAGAGTGGCATAGAGACATTATACACAGGTAACGGTAATACTCCTGTGGTAATAATCGCCCAGAGTCTAGGAAATAGAGTGACGCAATATTTCTTAGAGTGGATCAAAAAAGATGATGCATCGGTAGGACAAGCGTGGATAGATAAACATATAGAACGATACATAGCAGTTAGCGCACCGTGGCTAGGTGCGCCACTAGCAATTCGTCTGGTGTCAACTGATGATGGATTTGCTTTAGGAGGAGCAAAATTATCAGGTATTAAAAAGGCTTTACAATCCTTTTCTAGTATTCCTTGGCTATTACCGATAACAGAGGTAAACTACCCATATTTCAACACACAAGGAGAATTTGGGTTTATTAGAAAAGAAGGTGTTAATCCCGGGCAATTAGTAGATCCCAGCAACTACACATCAATAACAATCGAAGATACGTTAAAACTTGGAGGAGCCGAAAATACGACCCTGAAATATATAACTAATCATTATCAAAACGATCATAATTTCAGTGAAGGAGAATTCGGAAGTAAAGCGATAAAAAGCCCACCTGTCAAGAACGTAGATGTCATTTATTCAACAGGTTTTAACACACCAGTAGGAGCATACTACTATCAAGAGAATGGAGAACTGAAAGTAGCAAATTACTTGGGTAACGAGACAAAAGAATTATTACCTGTAGACGATGGAGACTTCATTGTAGTAAACGGAGTAAGAATGGAAAAAGCGGATAAAACAAGACAAATGATATCAGATGATGGAATAACTAATTCAGGAGATGGAGTAGTCCCTTATGGCAGCTTGGCATTCTTTAAGAGATGGGAGGAAAACCCAGCTGTACCAAACCAAACAATAACTGCATATCCATTCGTTAAGACTGAACCAAGTGCTGATCCTGAAGATAAATTAGTTAAATTAGGGATTGATTTCAGTCACAACGCAATTATACGACACCCAGATGTGATCAAATTAATCTTCAGTATTTTGGAGTTGGCGGTACTAGAAACATTTCCAGTACCTGTTAAGTCATAAATTTTCAGAAGCTCGAATGAAGGATTACAGTCAGGACTTTAGTAGTAAATTCTAGGACTAAAATCCCTACTACAAACTGAGCATTATATACAGCAGATTGCCAGTTGCTGAGGCACAGAATAATCGTAAGGGCACAACATGTTATTTGTGCCCTTTCCCATTACTTCATTTATCTGAAATACGCTGTAATTCGGCTCATAAGTTGTCACAAGGTCTAAAACTGTAACTCAAAAAATTAAACCTATAGTAACTACAACTCTTTCTATGTTAACTACAGGAAAAGCTGTAGTTAATAATGTTTCTATTTTAATAAGTAACGCTGTCGAAACACAGGTTTGTCTTTGGGGTGTGGAAATAATTTTTTAAGTTTACTCACAAAAATCATCAACTCTCAACTCGCGCCAAACATCAGACGGTTGCCACCCAGAGTTACCCACAGAGCGAAGGGGGCGATAGTGTTCTGAAATGTATTCGGATTCGGAAACGTAGTCTTCAATGTACACAGGTGGATTGGGTTCAATTAGTGGTTCAGGAATATTTTGGCTCTCAAGCATCTCAATAGGTTCAGTCGGTGGTGGGGTTACTTCTGTTTTCTTGCGAACTGGGTTAGAGGTTTTTTTGATGAGTCGTTTCATATCGATAGGAATCATTCGGCTCTCCACAAAGAACGGATATCCCAGAATACAGCAACTTATTAGCGAATCAGAGACATTTTGCCATAAAGTTATATGGGCGTGGATTGCTTTTTAGGGACGGGAGCTAGTTTGATTTGGCATTGATACAACTCGATCGCTGTACCCCCCCAATCACCCATTCAGGTAATAGTTGCTCAAAACGACCATTTTTTCTTCTCTGTATACAAAGGCGAAAATGAGAAGT
>NZ_JAAGOG010000055.1:0-41186 GCF_010747425.1 Nostoc sp. UIC 10630 | reverse complement strand
AGTTTACATAATTAGCTAGAAAATGATTTTAAATTTTGGTTAATACATCATTTTAATAGTCTATTAATGTTGCCTGGAAAAGTTTTCCCAACTATTTATTCGGTATTAATACTGAAAAAAAGGCTTATAGGAAGTGCTAATTTTAGTTAACACACAATTATGATCTAAAAAAACAATATAAAAATGCGCCTGCCTTACAAACTGAGATTTGTTTCTTCTCAACTAATAACTGTAACAGTCCTGTTGACATTAATCTTGTTTATTCCTCAAATTTGGCTAAACTGGCAAGTATATTATAACTTCAACAGTATTATTAAACATGAATTTAAACTACAAACGCTGAGTGATGAAATTACTTATCTTGATGAAGTATTAACAATGTCAGCCCGGATGAATGCTGCTACAGGAAACTCTATCTGGGAAAAACGATATCGCCAATTTGAGCCTAAACTCGATATTGCTATTAAAGAATCTATCAAACTGGCTCCTAAAGCATATCAAAATGAGGATGCCCAAAAAATTGATGTTGCTAATCAGCTTTTGGTCGCAATGGAATATAAATCTTTTGAGTTAGTTAACAAAAATCAAAAAGAGACAGCACAACTACTACTTTCTAGCCGAGAATATCAAACTCAAAAACACATTTATGCTGAGGGTGTTGCCAAAAGAAATCGTAATATCTTACTTCAGTTACAGCAGAAGGTTGATGAATATTATAAAAGAATATTTTGGGCAGTTTTAGAATCTGTTATAAGTTTAGCACTACTGATTCCAGCATGGCTTTTGGTATTGAATTTATTGCAGCAATACTTAAAAGATAAAAAAAATGCTCAAGCCGCCTTAGAAGAAACAAATTGTAGATTGGAAATGCAAGTGGCGGAGAGAACGGCAAAATTAGAACACAAAAATATTCAACTTGAACAGACACTACAAGAATTACAATACACTCAAGTACAACTTATTCAAACTGAAAAAATGTCCTCATTAGGCCAGTTAGTTGCTGGTGTTGCTCATGAAATCAATAATCCAGTTAATTTTATTCATGGTAATCTGATACATCTTAAAGAATATAGTCAGCAATTACTAACTTTAATTAAGCTGTATAAACAAGATAATTGTAATTACAATCCAGAAATAACTACTCTGATTGATGAGATAGATTTAGAGTTTATTATTGATGATATGCCAAAAATATTATCCTCAATAGAAGTTGGTACTGAGCGCATTTGTGAGATTGTGTTAACTTTGCGGAACTTCTCACGCCTTGATGAAGCAGAAATGAAACCTGTTGATATTCATGAAGGAATTAATAGCACGCTATTAATTTTAGAACATCGCCTTAAAGAAAGTCATAAACAGCAAGAAATTGCAATAATTAAAAATTATGGAAATCTGCCTCTTATTGAATGTTATGCAGGAGGATTAAATCAGGTATTTATGAATATTTTAAGTAATGCTATTGATGCTTTATGTGAACAGCAAGAAGAGTATTTAAAAAAAGATGTTAAAAAACATCTGAATTCTATTATTATCCATACTAAAGTTAAAAATGAAAATTTTGTAATTATTAGTATTAAAGACAATGGGATAGGAATACCAGAGAAAGTTAAGGCTAGATTGTTTGACCCTTTTTTTACTACTAAACCTGTAGGTAAAGGTACTGGCTTAGGATTATCTATTAGTTACCAAATTATAGTAGAGAAGCATAAGGGAAAAATCAACTGCATTTCTGCACCTGGGAAGGGTACAGAATTTGTAATTGAGATTCCCATCAAGCAGATGCAGTAAGTAAATATAAACTCATTTGGAATTTTCTAGGTTTTTAGGGCTAACCCAAGCGTATTAATTTATAGTCATATCTTTGACATAATCTTGCAATGGTTTTGTCAATACGCTCTGCAATAATTCACTCATCAAACCGTTTAACGGAACTAGGCAGGTAATTCCTGCCTTTTTTAATCAATGCCTTGTAGCAAGGTAAGGCATTACTCTTTAATTATGGGCGATTTTCCTTTACCTGATAATTACTGATAGAAAATCCTCGACGAGTAGGTTTAATATTAGCTAATTCCACCTTAAAACTTACCTTATCAGTCATTTCACCGCTTCTCGCTTCCAAATCCCACTTTCCAGGGCGCAAATTCCAAAATAAAGAGTTAGCTGAATTTGTATCTAATTTTTCCCCATTTAGCCACCATTCCACAGGTACAGATTTATTTCCCGCTAGCTTAAATTCGAGTTTTTGCTTCGTTTCTTCACCTGGATAGACTAAAAATAAATCGCCATGATGCGGAGACAAAATTCTCAAATTAGTAGAAACAAGACTCGATTGCTGTTGTTTTGCCAACCACTCGTTATACTCTGGTGGTAAGTTAAATTGGTTGTCACCTTCGTAGGCAATTTTATCTTCTGGATAGAAATATTCTTGCACCACTGAAGTACAATCTGGTGTTGGTCGTAATCCCGAAATTGCACAAATAGGTAATTGCACTAAACCTTCTGGAGGCGGAAAAGCTGCTGGTTCTTGATGTTCGTGCAGGTGTAGCATAATCCGATTCCACAAGGGTGCAGCGCCTGTCACACCTGAAACTTGTCGCATCGGTTCACCGTTGAAATTGCCTACCCAAGTAGCGACGGTGTAATCGGTAGTGAAGCCAACTGTCCAAGTATCACGAAAATTGGAAGAAGTGCCAGTTTTAACAGCAACAGGAAAGGGTAAATTTAACACAGAGTTTACACCAAATGCTGTTGCACGAGCATGATTATCACTGAGGATATTAGTAATTAATTGCCATATCGTCGTTGAATTTTGGATGTTACATCGCATATTTGGTGTGCTTTCAGCGCAACTTGGATTTTGAATTGGAGAATCAGAAAATGTGCTGACTATTGGGATAGACTCTCCAAGTCGTGCCATAGTAACGTAAGCACGGGCTAATTCCCATAAACTGACTTCGCCGCTACCGAGAGTTAACCCTAAACCGTAATGTTCTGGGGTTTGATTGAGATTTTCAAACCCCAGTTGATGCAATCGTTCTAAAAAAGTCTCCACACCTACTTTTTCTAACACCCTTACTGCGGGTACATTCAACGAATTTGCTAAGGCGATTCGCACCCGCACAGGGCCAAGAAAGCGTTCGGTGTAATCGGTTGGGCTATAAAGTCTCGCACCAGGAATTGCATAACGGGCGGGGACATCTGCCAAAATGGTATTTGGGCGAATTAAACCTTTTTCTAAAGCTAATTCATAGACAAAAGGCTTGAGGGTAGAACCAGGTTGACGTAGCGCTTGCACTCCATCATTGCGTCCTAGTTTTGCTTGATTAAAGTAATCAGGTGAACCGACATAAGCCAAAACTTCACCAGTGTGGTTGTCAATCACCAATGCAGCGGCATCATGGACATTGTTAGCCGCTAGGGAAGAAATTACCTGCTGCACCTGTGCTTCCACAAACTGCTGTAAAGGGCGATTTATAGTTGTGCGAATAACGGATTTATCCACCCGGTCTTGCTTTTCAAGGGCGGGCATTTGATTCGCTAACCAAAATAAAAAGTGTGGTGCGGCGATAATTCCCCGTGGACGAGATTGAAACACAACTTTTTCGGTTTGTGTTCGGTCTGCGATCGCACCACTTATATATTTTTCCTCTACCATACGATTAAGGACGTATTTTTGTCGCTGCTTTAACCGTTCCCAATGTTCGTAAGGGTTAAAGTATGTGGGATTATTGGGGATAGCGGCCAACAAGCTGGCTTGAGCAAGATTTAACTCACTCGCTGGGATAGAAAAATAAGTCTGTGCGGCTGCTTCTACACCATATATATTCCCGCCCATTGGTAGCCGATTAATATATGCAGAAAGAATTTCATCTTTATTCATCCCTGCTGTTAACCGCCAAGATAGCCAAATCTCTTGCAGTTTACCAGAAAAGCTGCGGGGGACGGGATCTAACATCCGCGATAATTGCATAGTAATAGTGGAAGCGCCGGAAACAATTCGTTTCGCGTGGATGGCCTCTTTGCTGGCGCGGATAACAGCTTTCATATCCAACGCGCCGTGATGGTAAAAGCTGCCATCCTCGGCGGCTAAAATAGCATGGATAAACTGGGGCGAAACCTGACTTAGTGCGACTACTGATGTATGTTCTTGGTCACGGGTGAGTAATGTTCCTAATGGTAAACCATTGCGATCGCTAAATTGCATTGCCAACTGATTTTGAGCAATGTCTGCGGCCCGAACGGGTGCAAAATACGGTAATAAGCGTATAAGCAGGCAGATTACCAGCACAGCCAAGATAAATTTGCTACTGTGCTTAATTTGGAGTAGCGATCGTAAAATTAGTTTCATCAGGGAATCCCTGTCAAGAAAACCTACTTTAATTTTGACGCAGCAATTACATCGATATCAGTAAATATGTCAAATCCTTAATAATTTATTTGAAATCACTTAGTAGATGTAAATTAATATTTGCAGAAGTTAAATACTGATTCATAGTTAAGAATTGTAGTAATTTATAGGAACAATCACACAGGATTAGTTATCTATGTAAATAAACATAGTTAAATCCAAACCCTAGGTAAAAAATAGTCATATAGCATCCTTTATTTGTCTTGGCATTGCCAACTCAATAAGGCGTGTAAAATTTTGTTCGCTATAACTTGTGATTTTTTTATTTTGAATTACTAAAAATATGATTATCAGATTTTTACTCCGTTTGCACTATAAAATTGTCTATTTCTTCCTTAGCGTCCTTGGCGTTCTTGGCGGTTCGTTAAAAAAAATTAGCCGTTCCCCACGCCAGAAGAGAAAGATACAGTTTCTTCTTCTCTTTACATTCATGCTAGCAATGACAGGGTGTAATTTTTTTGGTATCAACTCAAGTAAAGAACAACTCCCAGCAGTATCCTCACTTACACCACCAAAATTACCAGACTGGATTGAACAAATTAGTCCTATTGGCGATGCAAAACCTCTCAACCAAATTCGCATCCGTTTTAAAGAAGCTTTAATTCCAGTTGAAAATCTTGATAGTCCAGAACAACAGAAAATATTAGAAAAATTTGCCCTTTGGCCGCCTTTACCCGGCCAATTTCGCTTTTTAACACCGCGTATGGTAGGTTTTCAAGCTGAGAAAGCATTGCCAATAGCGACAAGATTTCAAGTCACTCTCAAAGCAGGTTTAGCTGATTTAAAAAATCATCGCTTAGATAAAGATTTACCTTGGACTTTCAATACCGAATCTATCAACCTGACTAATTTACCCGGTGTCAATCCCATTGAGAAGGCTGATATTGAACCCATTGATTTACAACCAAAGCTACAGTTTACTTCTAACGTAGAATTAAATTTAGCTTCTGTACAAGAAAAATTACAGTTAATTCCTGAAGGAAAAAATAAGGGTGTAGGCTTCAAAGTCGAATTAAATAAAGAAGAAAAACTAGTAAAAAATGAAGAAGATCCTTTAGAAAAATTTGACCCTTCAGCCCGCAATTGGATTTATAATCTCATTCCACAGCAAAACCTCGAAAAGGCAACTCCTTATCGCCTAGTCTTTTCTCCCGGAATACGTCCTGCTTATGGCAATCTCTCTACAGAGAAAGAATTTGCCAGTAAGTTAGTAACTTATTCACCTTTAGCATTCCAGAAAATCAACTTTTACGGACAGCCAGATTCAGGTGGAACTTTTGGACGATTTATTAAAGGCAGTCCCCAGCTAGAATTTAATAATGTCTTACTGCCAGATTCAGCCAAAGAAAGTATCACCATTAATCCAGCACCAAAAGACATTTCGAGAATCATCCAAATAAATGATGAAGATAAAATTGTTGGTATCAATCCTTATGCGCTAGAACCAGCTAAAAATTATACAATCACTATCGACGGAAATCTCAAAGATAAGTTTGGTCAGACTTTAGGTAAACCCATCACGCTTAAATATGATACTGGAGATTTAGCCGGGGATATCTGGGTGCCATCAGATTTGAATATTTTCCCCACAGATAAAAATTTACAGCTAAATATTACTACCGGAAATCTTCCAGAATCTAAATATAAAGCAGCTTATCGAGCAGTTAAACCGACAGATTTAGTTTATTTTAATAATAGTAGTGATTTATTACCACAACCTTCTGATTGGCAAAGCTTTAAGGTATCGGGTAAGAAGAATGAATCAGTCGATATTGCTGTTCCTCTGCGGGAAAAAATAAGTGCAGCTACAGGAATGTTAGCTTATGGAGTGCAAGCCCGTACTAATAAATATCAGGAGAATGGTAAAGAACTGTGGCGAGAACCTACCACTTATGGCATGGTTGAATTGACGAATTTGGGCGTATTTACTCAGTGGTTCCCTGATTCAGGCTTAATTCGCGTCAATCATTTGACAGATGGTTCGCCAGTTCAAGCGGCGGCTGTGGAAATTTATCAATCAAAATTACAAGCAAAATCTCGCCCAGAACCAGTACCTTGTGCAACTGGTAAAACTGATGAAAATGGAATTTTTAGAATTGTTCGTGAAGAATTACAGCAATGTTATTCTGGGAATGAAAGTTCTAGTAAATCACCACAATTATTAGTAATTGCCCGTGAAAGCCAAGATTGGGCATTCGCTAGAACTGAAGAATATAGCGGTGTTTATGGTTACGGCATTGATGCAGGTTGGCAAGATAGTAAGCCAGAATCACGCGGGGTAATTTTCTCAGACAGACAGTTATATCAACCAGGTGAAAAAGCTTGGTTTACTGGTTTTGCTGGCTTCTTGCAAAATGGCACAATTCAACAAGATAAAAATGCCGTTTACCAATTAACTTTAGTAAATCCTGATGGGCAAAAGACCAACTTAGGTACGCAAACTACAAACGAATTTGGTACATTTGCTCTGGAATTGCCAATCAAAACTACCCAGCGCTTAGGCTACCATACAATCCAGGCTAAGGGTAAGAATGGACAAGAACTTTCTGGGGAATTTCGAGTGGCTGAGTTTAAGCCACCAAATTTTAAAGTCGAACTTAACTTAGATAAAGAATTTGCTTACATTGACGATAAAGTTAATATTAATGCTACCAGTAATTATTTATTTGGTGCGCCTGTAGAAGGTGGAGAAGCAAAATACTTTATTACTCGTCAACAGGCTAATTTTATTCCCAAAGGTTGGGACGAATTTACTTTTGGTCGGCAGTGGTTATGGCCAGAAGAATCTCCTAGTGTCTCTAGTGATGTGTTGCAAAATAATACCCAACTAGATGCTAATGGTAAAAGTAGTCAAACGGTTAGTGTGGCTAAAGATTTGCCATATCCCATGACTTACCAAGTAGATGTACAAGTTGCAGATGTTTCTAATCTGTCTGTAGCGAATTCCAAAACTTTTACAGCCTTACCAAGCAATCGTCTAATTGGGTTAAAAACTAATTTTATTACTAATGCTGGTAAGGCTTTTCCTATTGATGTAGTTGTTACTGACCCTACAGGAAAACCGATAACAGGTCAACGAGTGCTACTGGAATTACAAGAGATTAAATATAGCAGTGTCACTCAATTAGTTGAAGGTAGCCGAACGGCAAAAAATCAAGTTGAATATAAAACAGTCGGACAAGCAGAAATTACATCTGCTAGCAATCCCCAATCGGTAAGTTTGACAGCACCGGAATCTGGTTCATACCGGATTAGAGTGAATTTTAGTGATGCAAAATCCGAATTAAGCGCCACAGATTTACAAATTTGGGCAACTGGACAAAACCCAGTATTTTGGGGTTCGAAAGAAAAAGATGTCTTAGAACTTAAATTAGATAAACAAGAGTTTAAACCTGGTGAAACTGCTACTGTACTAATTCAATCTCCTTATCCAGATGCAGAATTGTACTTTGCGGTGATTAAAGACAAACCCCTTTATCAACAAATTACCAAAGTTCAAGGAAGCGCACCACAAATTCAGTTTCAAGTTACACCAGAAATGCTGCCAAATGCAGCCATTGAAGCTGTATTAGTAAGGCAAGGTAAACCCATTAGCCAAGTGGAAGTAGGAACTTTAGATAACTTGGTGAAGATTGGTTTTACACCTTTTAAAGTTAACTTAGAAGATAAGTATTTAAAACTGCAAGTTAAACCAGTGCAAGCATCATTAGAACCTGGTGCAGAAGAAACAGTACAACTAGAACTGAAGGATAATCAAGGTAATCCCACCAAAGGACAGTTTACAGTCATGGTGGTAAATGAAGCGGTGTTACAACTTTCTGGTTATCGTCCGCCAGATTTGGTGGATACAGTTTATGCAGAACAGACAATATCTACCCGCTTTAACGATAATCGCGCGGATGTTATATTACAACCGCAAGATGTAGCTAAACCGAAAGGTTGGGGTTATGGTGGTGGTTTCTCAACTGGTGCAGCTAATACTCGCACTCGCACCGATTTTAAAGCCTTAGCTTACTACAACGCTTCTGTTCTTACCGATGCAAATGGTAATGCACAGATAACTTTTAAACTCCCGGATGACTTAACTACATGGCGAGTAATGGCTGTCGCTACCGATGGAAATCTGCGTTTCGGGAATGGGGACGCGACGTTTATCACCACCAAGCCACTGCTAACTAATGCCATCTTGCCACAATTTGCACGTCCAGGCGATCGCATTCTCGCTGGTTTATCCGTCACCAACAACACCGGGAATACAGGAAATCTCTCAATTAATGGCGAACTTAGCGGCAATGTGAAGTTTGCTGACAAAAACCCCACAACTACTGCTTTGCAAACCAAAACCGAATCTGCAACTCACGCTTATCGTTTTCCAATGCTGGCGGATAGCGTCGGAGTTGCTAAGGTTCGCTTTACCACTCAGCTAAATGGTACAGCCGCAGATGCTTTTGAAGTACCTTTGGAAATTAAGCCAATTGAAATTACCGAACAAGTCGTTGAAACTGGTGTCACCGAAAAACAGGTGAAAATTCCCCTGAATGTTGATAAAAATACCTTCCCTGATGCAGGAGGTTTAGATATTCAGTTAGCGAGTACTTTGATACCGGAGATGCAAGCACCAGCAAAGCAGGTTTTAAAAGATAATGATTTGCCGTTTACAGAACCTGCTGCAAGTCAATTAATGATTGCGGCCAATTTGCAAACTATCACCCAAAAATATGGTCAAACTTTTGCAGAATTTAATCCTAGCCAACAAGCTAATTTAGCAATCGAACAATTACAAAAACTCCAAATAGCCGATGGTGGTTTTGCTGCTTTCCCCGGACAGGAAAAATCCGACCCTTGGGTTTCTGCTTATGCAGGTGAATCTTTGGCTAAAGCCAGTCAGGTGTTCCCTAATTTAGTTGACTCTGGAATGCTGTCTCGCCTCAAAGCTTATTTGCAAAAAGTTCTAGCGAATCCTGGAGAATATGATTTTTGCAAACAATTACTCTGTAAAAGGCAACTGCAAATTAATGCTTTAATCGCCCTAGGAGATTTAGGAGATAAACGCAACACTTTTCTCGCAGATATTTACGAACAGCATAATAATTTTGATTTAGTAACTCAAATTAAACTAGCGCGATATTTATCTCAATTCCCAGAATGGCAAGATGAATCTCAACAATTAGTAAACAAGCTGCAACAGAATATCTATGAAACTGGCCGCACAGCAGTTGTGAGTTTACCCAGCAGTTGGGGATGGATGAGTTCATCTACAACGACGCAAGCGCAAGCTTTACGCTTATTTATTGCCAAGAAAAGTAAACCCGAAGTTATAGATAAGTTATTCCAAAGCCTTCTCGCACTGCGCCGGGACGGCACATGGCAAACTAACTATAATAATGCCCAAGCACTAACAGCTTTGGTAGATTATAGTCAACTGCAACCCACACCGCCGAATTTTGTTGCCACTGTGCAATTAGCTGGTAATAAGTTAGGAGAAAATCGCTTTGAAGGTTACAAAAATCCTAGCTTACAACTAATTGTGCCGATGAATCTATTACCTCGTGGTCGTAATGATTTAACGCTGCAAAAAGCAGGTAATGGCACTTTACACTATCTGGTTGCTTATAATTATCGCTTGCAAGGAAATCAACCAGGCAGATTTAACGGTTTACGCATAACGCGAGAACTTAGTCAAGTAAATGAAGAGAAAGTTTTACAAAAAACGGGGATTTACGCTTTCGATAAACCCTTGACTTTAGCTTCTGGACAGGTGTTTGATATTGGTTTAGAAATCATCGCCGATCGCCCCGTGGATCATATAGTAATTAAAGATCCGCTACCAGCAGGTTTTGAGGCGGTGGATGCAAGTTTTCAAACTACCACGGCTGCATTACAAGCAAAAGCCGATAATTGGGAACTTGGCTTTAGAAATATCTACCGCGATCGCATTATCGCCTATGCTGACCACCTGGAACCAGGAGTTTATAGCCTGCATTACTTAGTCCGTTCTGTCACCCCTGGGACATTTTCCTGGCCTGGTGCAGAAGTTCACCTGCAATATGCACCAGAAGAATTTGGGCGTACTGCTGAGTCTACATTGATATTGGAGGATGCGAAGTAGTAAGTATGAGAATGCCTAGGCGTAGCTCAACCTAGGCACAACTTTTACTGCAATTAAGTACAATCAAATGTCGTCCTTATTTACTAGATACTAACATTTGCTTGGAATGGGATTAATTTCAGGATTTCTCTGAGGGTTCCTCATCAATGAACAATGCTTTTTTACTGCGCTTCAATTGTTTCCAAAGTGCTTTAATTTGTTTGTAAGCATCTTCTGGCCCAAGCTTTCCAGATGTTTCTAGATTGGTAATGTAGCCAACTTTTTGAGCAAATTCTTGAAGGTTGGCATTAAATACTAAATTCTCTGGCTTAACTTGACCGTAATAGCGACTACGAGGGTAAAGAAATTTGTTTTTGTCGTCAAGATTAGTCTCGTCCATTATTTCACCCCCAATAAGTGACTTTTACCAACGATAATCACAACAAAGATGGCTTCAATGAAGAAATTGCCGCGATTATTGTGAACGATGAGCCAGTCTAAAAGGGAACACAATATCAAGTATACAGCAACTAGCTATTTATTAGCTGTGATGATAATAAGACTTTTGAATCATGCACATTAAGCTTAGACTATACCAGTTTCTGGTAATAATGTTGCAAGATTGAGTGGTTCTAAGCTTTGTATGTCCTCTGGATTAGCCTACAGCAAGCCGCTTCTAGGATTGAAGTTGCTCACGAAATATATAGGCGTAAACTAAATTCCCCAGTGTTAACCAGGGGAATTCTGTTAGGGCGATGTCCATTTCGTACCACCATTTGCCCAATCATCGCTGCAATAACTCCAGCACACCGGAAGAACATCGGTAGTTATACAAGAGATACAGCCCAACTTTAAGGTAAAGAGTCAATTGATGTTATTCCTGACTGCTGAAAATTCTGAATAGGAATTTCAATTTGAAATTCAGTTCCCTTACCTAATGCAGAGATACAATTTAGTTTTCCCTGGTGCTTTTCGACAATAATCTGATGACTGATTGATAAACCTAAACCAGTTCCTTGACCAACAGGTTTAGTAGTGAAAAAAGGATTAAAAATTTGTTCCTGAATCTCTGACTTCATACCAGGTCCATTATCTTTGATACTAATTAAAAGCCTCTCGTTGTCTACAACTAAAGTTTTTATTTGAATAGTTGGTATCTTATTTGCAGACTGCCAATATTGCATATTATCCTTTAAGGCATAAATTGCATTATTGATAATATTCATAAAAACCTGATTTAATTGGTTGGCATAGCAACTAATCTTAGGCATCTGACCATAATCTTTAACTATCTGAATATCAGGTAATTTATTTGGTAGTGTCAACTGATGATTTAGAATCATCAATGTATTATCTATGCCTTCATGAATATCTACAGATTTTATTTTTGCTTCATCTAGTCGTGAGAAGTTGCGTAAGCCCAGAACAATATCTGTAATTCGCTCACTACCTGTACTCATAGATGCCATTAACTTAGGTAAATCGTCACACAAGTACTCTAGCTCGATAGATTTTATTTTGGCTTCTATGGTGGGATTTATTTGGGGATACTGCTCTTGAAAAACTGCAATTAAATTTAGTAAATCATTGATATACTGATTTGCATATCTGAGATTACCAGCAATAAAACTCACTGGATTGTTAATCTCATGGGCAATCCCTGCTACCATTTGTCCTAGACTTGACATTTTTTCACTATGAACCAGTTGAGCTTGTGTTTTTTGTAAATCCAGCAAAGCCTTTCTTAATTCAGATGTTCGTTCTAAAACCTTTCGTTCTAACTCATTGTTAGCCTTTTGTAACGCTGCTGCTGCTCTGTAGGTTTCTGTAGCAATACTGGCAATATGGGTGGCAGTTTTCAGAATTTCTAGATGATGCTGAGTCGGATGACAAGGAAATTTATGAGATATAGCAAATGTCCCTAAAACTTCACCAGTTTGCGAAGTAAAAGGTGATGACCAACAAGCTCTAATGTTATAACTCAAAGCGAAATCTCGGAAATCAGCCCATAAAGGATCATTAGCAATATCAGTAGCAAATACTGAATCTCCTCTATAAGCAGCAGTACCACAAGAACCGCAACATTCACCAATCATCAAACCATCAACACCCTTAGCAAATTCTTCTGGGAGAGTAGGTGCTGCTCCGCCCCGTAACTGCCGCTTCTCTTCATCTACAACTAAAATGGAGCAATATGCTCCAGGTAATTGTTGCTCTAGTAAGATACAAAGGTTATTAAAAATTTCATATAGGTTGACTCCAAACGCAACTTGTTCTAAAACTTGGCTTTGGGTGTAAACTAACGCTTCTGAACGCTTGCGTTCAATCGCTGTTGCTAAAATATGGGTTATAGATTGTAAAAAATGAACATCATCTGAAGAAAAAGTTCTGGACTCAGTAGCATAGACTTCTAGCAAACCTAAAGGCTTACTCTCACCTGGAATTAGCACACTCAAACCAGTAACGCTATCTGGAGGAGAGGGAATAGTTAAATCATCGATCTGACAATTGGGTGCGTTACAATTAACAATTAGCTGAGTATTATCCAAGAATTTTTGTACTTGCTGATTAGTTGTGACATTAATATCAGCAGAGTCTGTTTCTAAAGGTTTCTCCCCAACGCTAGCTACTTGACGCAAAGCAGTACTATCTGAAAGTACTTGCCAGATTCTACTGTATTTAACATTGAGTATTTGAGCTACTAAACTAACTGTATCTTGGAACAAATACGATAATTCCAGTCCTGACAGTGCTTTTTGTCCAAGTGTATTCACTGCGGATTGATAGCTGAAATTCATCGATGAATGATCAAAATCATGCCAGTTATTGTTTGACTGAGTTGTTTTGCTTGATGCCTGTAAATTTAAGTTCATAAACGAATATATTATTTGTTCTGCGTATCTAATAGTTCCCTAAAAAACTTAGAATCTCCATCTAATTTTCAAAACTTTAAGATAATAGAATATTTATAAATCAAAGATAAAGTAGGTTAAGCACATCTAAAATAATATTGACAAAAGTATTGGCTCATGTATAAAAACAATAATCAGATTTAGCGTTTGATAAGCGGTTCCACATTTAAATTGCATATACTGGGCGGGCAAAATGCCCACCCCACAAGAGCTATATTTAATTCGATTATGCAAATTAGATGTTTTTTAGCTTATGATGTCCGGTTAATTACTTTTGATATGGTTATTGCTTTTGCCCTTGGCGTATCTTCTCTGCAATAAGAAGGGTACAAAACAAAGTAAGCAGTTAAAGATTTAGCTGGCACATTTTCAGATGCTGCACAAATCAAATTATTTTATAACTACCCATTGCGTGACAGGTGCCATTGCCCGCCAGCCCAAAAATTTTCCAATAGGTTCCGCCCGTTGAATAGCAACACGAGTTAAATCGCCACCGACTTGTTTATGCCATTGAAATAAAGTTTGCTCACCCTCTACCGTCACCACATTTGCCACCAAACGCCCACCGGGCCGCAATGCTTCCCAACACACATCAAAAAGTCCCATTGCTGTCACTCCACCACCAATAAAAATGGCATCTGGTGCTGGCAAATTTTTCAGGGCATGGGGCGCTTTCCCTTCAATGATTTGCAGATTTGGAGTACCAAGAGTGGCGGCATTATCGGCAATATAGAGTAGTCTAGATAAATTTTGCTCGATCGCGATCGCTCGACACCGAGCATTACTCCGCATCCATTCGATGGAAATTGAGCCACAACCCGCGCCAACATCCCATAACAACGCTCCCGGTGTGGGAGCCAAAGCTGCTAGAGTGATTGCCCTAACTTCACGCTTTGTTAACTGTCCATCGTGGTGGTAGGCGTTATCTGGCAATCCTGGTAATCTTGGTAAAGGAATAACCCCAGCATCAGCAATACAATAAACTGCGATCGCATTCAAAGCCGCAATTTCAGTCTCACTCCAAGATGCAGCTGTGCCTTCTATAATTCTTTCATGATTGCCGCCCATACGCTCCAAGACGGTAATTTTGCTGCCACCATAGCCGCGATTTGTCAAAATTTTCGCAACAATGGCGGGCGTGTCCTTCCCTTCGCTCAAAATCAATAGTCGCGCTTTTTGGTAAATGTAAGACTGGAGTAGGGAGGATGGACGACCATTCAAACTTAAGGTTTCTACCTCAGTTAAAGACCATCCCACCCTGGCACAGGCGAGGCTAAAGGCTGAAGGTGCGGGGATAATCGTCATTTCAGAAATGGGAATTCGCCGCATCAAGGTGACACCAATGCCGTAACACATCGGATCGCCGCTTGCGAGTACGCAGATTGACTGACCCCGACGCTGGATGATTTCTTCTACAGATACGCTAATGGGAGATGTCCAGACTAGTTTGTCACGTTGGTCATCTGTAGGCAGCATTGCCAAATGGCGATCGCCTCCGACGATTACTTTAGCTTGATCGACTAGAGAACGAGCGATCGCGCTTAACCCCTGTAACCCATCTTCTCCAATGCCGACGATAGAAAGCCATTTCTGTGTCATGTTAATTCATGATTAATAACTAAGATTTGACGCTAATTCTAATTCTGAATTATTGCGTCAATTTTGGTAGGATATAGTTCATAGTGCTGGATTGAGGATAGCAAGATGAACTCACTCCCAGAAATAGAAGCTGCTATTATGCAATTGTCTGAAGGTGAAATGCGGGATTTATCAAACTGGCTTCAAGAATATCTCAATGATGCCTGGGACAAGCAAATTGAAGTAGATGCAAAATCTGGTAAATTGGATCAGTTAATCCAGCATGCAAAGGCAGATATTGAAGCTAATCAGGTAAAACCGTTAGATGAAATCCTTAACAACCCCTGATTTTTGGCGCTCTTATGCTGTACTTTCACCTGAAGCTTAAGAGCAAGCTAGAAAGGCGTATCGTCTTTGGATTAATAATCAATTTTATCCGTCTTTACATTTCAAAAAAGTTGGAAATGATTTGTGGTCAGTCAGGATTAGTGGTGGATATCGCGCACTAGCAATTAAGAACGGCGAGGATTATTACTGGATCTGGATTGGTTCACATGATGAGTATGAGGCACTGATTGAATAAGAATATTGCTGCCTTCATTTTTCACAAATTTTTTAAATAGTGAACAGTAAACATTAGTACTTTGTCAAGCTAGTTTTGAGGGTTTGTAGTAAGGACTTTAGTCCTGATTTTTCAGCACTAAAGTCTTGACTACGAACTTTCTTCCTTGATAAGTAATCACTGTTAAACCAGTGCGGCTGTTGCTTTCACAGCAAAAATCTTCTCAATCACATCTTCTACTACCTTATCTGGTGTAGAAGCACCAGAAGTGATTCCCACAACAATTTCTCCATCTGGCAACCAGTTTTCTGTAGTTATTAACTGCCCATTTAATTGCCGATGTTCTATGGAATCTCCTGATTGAATCCGCTCAACAGTATCAATGTGATAAGAAGGTATTCCTCGCTCAAAAGCAATTTGTTGCAATTGAGTAGTATTCGATGAATTAAACCCACCAATTACTACCATCAAATCTAATTTATGTTCCACCAATTCCAACATTGCATCTTGCCGTTCTTGGGTAGCATCACAGATAGTATTGAAGCTTTGGAAATGCTGATTTAACTCTATGGGGCCATACTTCTGCAACATAGTCCGCTCAAAAAGCTTCCCGATTTGCTCAGTTTCATCTTTAAGCATCGTAGTTTGGTTAGCAATGCCAACTCTTTCTAAATCACGATCGGGGTCAAATCCTGTTGAACAAGCTTTAGCAAATTTTGTCAGAAATTCTTCACGATTCCCACCATTGAGAATATAGTCAGCAACATATTGTGCTTCTTGTAAATTCAACACAATCAAATATTTGCCAGCAAAGGAACTAGTAGCGACTGTTTCTTCGTGCTTATATTTACCGTGAATTATTGATGTATAATCTATTTTTTTGTGCTTTTCTACTGTATTCCAAACTTTAGATACCCAAGGACAAGTTGTATCAACAATTTTGCAGCCTTTCTCGTGAAGGATCTGCATTTCTTGAACGCTAGCCCCAAAAGCGGGTAGTATCACTACATCACCAGTGCCAACAACAGAAAAGTCTTTATTCTTTCCTTCAATAGGGATGAATTCTACTTCCATCTCCTGCATTCGCTGATTTACAGAAGGGTTGTGGATAATCTCGTTAGTAATCCAGATGTGTTCTGTGGGAAAATGCTGACGAGTTTCGTAGGCCATGGCCACAGCCCGTTCTACACCCCAGCAAAAACCAAAGGCTTGTGCTAGCCGGATGGTAACATCACCCCGTTGCAGGATGTAATTGCGATCGCGAATTTCTTGAATCAAGTTACTCTGATATTCAGATTGCAACTGGGTGGCAACTTCTGCTTGATGACCAAAACCCTTGCGATTGTAATTTTCTGAATGTTGCAGACTGCGCTTAAAAGCTTTTGTATCCATTAGATTTGTCTACTTCAACCACTATTTTTTATTTTCTCGTGCCCAGACGAGATTTATACACAGTTGTATTCAAAAATATTATCAGAGAGGGGGAAAGGGAAAAGGATAAGATGTAAAAGGATTTAAGACCTTTACCCTTTACCCTTTAACCTTTTCCCCTCTTCTTCTTGCTGGGATTTTAATTCGATTTCGCTATAAATCTGCAATGCAGAACGCCAAACTATATACCCTTCGGGACTTAAATGTAAGCCATCAGTAGTAAATTCGCGGCGTAGATTTCCTTGCTTGTTAGTAAACAGGGGATATAAATCAAGATATTTGACACCTTTTTTGCTAGATATGCTTTGCAGTTGCTGATTCAACCCCTGAATGCGACTATTGGCAACAGCCAGAAGTTTATCTCGTCCTTTCCAGGTTGCTTCCTCTGCCCCATGTGGCAAAATCGATTGCACAACAATTTGCGCGGTGGGATGCCTCTTTCGGAGGTAATTGATAATTTGCCGCTGATTATCTAAAATTTCCTCGTTGCTCACCCCCCGAATTAGGTCATTAATGCCAATCATCACAAAAATGACTTCTGGTTTGCTGCGGTCAAATATTTTCAACCTGTTTAAGAGTCCATTACTGGTTTCGCCAGAAATCCCTTGATTGAGCCAAGTTTTACCTTCGGGTAATAACTCAGGGGGAAACCATAAACTCAGAGAATCTCCCGCCAGGATAGTTAAATGCGGAGGAAGTTGGTCAGCAGCGACCTTGGCTTCTTGCTTGAGAATTTCTACCCACTCCTGATAAGTGAGTTGATGACGGCGACCCAAATCAGGTGTAGCAATTTGGGTTGAGTTGTTCAGGTTAATTTGTTCTGGGGATGTTACTATCCCAAAAAAAGCGGCCAATTTCTGCTGTTGCCAAATTAGCAGAATGACCGCCAACATTAGGATGCCGTTGGTTAACAGCGAGAAAAATGCCCAGATAGGAAAGGTTTTTGCAGAAGTAGACACGACTAGCGAAATTTACCAATTATTTGAATCAAATTTTAACGCTAGCGGTCGCAAATTACACAATCTTAAATTCGGGAGTGGGGAATGGGAGGCAGGGGGCAGGGAGCAGAGGGAGCAAAGGGGAAATAACTAATGCCCAATTCCCAATTCCCATTTCCTACTAACTAAGTCGGACGATCGCCAAACTCGGAATTGTAACCTTCTTCGCCGTGTTCGTTGATATCCATACCTTGCAATTCTGCTTCTTCTTTAACACGCAGTCCAACTGTAGCATCGATAACCTTGAGAATAATCCACGTACCAACACCTGCGATCGCGTAAGCAATGGCAATTGCTATTAGTTCAACTCCCAATTCACCAAAATTACCACGCAGCACTCCGTCTTTACCTCCGCCGTTGACTTGAGTCGTGGCAAAGATGGCTGTTAAAATTGCCCCCACTGTACCACCAACGCCATGTACCGGATAGGTATCTAAAGCATCGTCAATTTGCAGCTTGTGCTTGAAACTTACAGCATAGAAGCAAACAAAGGCGGTAATGAAACCAATTAAAATCGCTGATAGGGGTGTCACAAATCCGGCGGCGGGAGTGATACCTACTAAACCAGCAACGGCTCCTGTAGCTGCTCCCACGGCTGTGGGTTTACCCCGTAAAACTGCTTCCAAAATTAGCCACATTAAAGTCGCTGCCGCCGCCGACGTATTGGTGGCAACAAAGGCTGTTGTTGCTAAATTTGTTGTTAAGTCCCCAGAAGTTCCACTAGCAACAGTTAGGGCACTCCCAGCGTTGAAACCGAACCAACCAAACCATAGCAAGCCAGCACCCAGCAAGATGAAAGGAACGTTGTGCGGCGGACTAAGGCGATCAGGATGGGTTTTCCGAGGGCCAAGAACGATCGCTGCTACCAGAGCAGAAATACCAGAACTAATATGAACTACTGTGCCACCTGCAAAGTCTAGGGCACCTAATCCACCATATAAACCCAAGAATCCACCTTTCGCCCATACCATGTGGGCTAGGGGGGCGTAAACGAAGGTTGACCACAGCAGTACAAACAGCGAATAGGCGCGGAAACTCATCCGCTCAACGAGCGCCCCAGAAATTAAAGCTGGGGTGATAATGGCAAACATGGCTTGATAAATCGTGAATGCCTGGTGGGGAATCGTTCCGGCATAAGAGACTACATCAGCATATTTGGGGTCTGCTGCTTTGAGCGCATCTTCATAAGGCAGGTGCGGCAAGTAGCCTTGAGTCTCTAAACCGACACCGTTCAACCCAAACCATTGCAATCCACCGATGAAAGGCAACCCTGGTGCGAAAGAAAGACTATAACCCCAGAGAATCCAGGTAACTCCCACGATCGCCATCAAGACAAAGCTCATCATCAATGTGTTTAGGATATTGCGCGATCGCACAAATCCACCATAGAAGAATGCCAATCCTGGTGTCATTAACAGCACGAGTGCTGCTGAAATCAGCATAAATGCCGTATCTCCAGTATCAGCAGCTGGTGGAGCAGCAGCTGGTGTTTGGGCAAAAGCATTGCCCATTAGCGGCCCTGCCAAAAACAGTAGGGTCATAGCCCCAATCATCACAATTTTCTTCAACACTTCTTTTTCTTCCTAAGCACCAACGATTTGTATCCTTAACTACATTTGATTACTTTTAGCTACACATTTTTGTCTTAAAAGTTACTTAACTTTAATTTTGTGGAAATGTTAACAAAAATATAATCCGGATTGTAGTTGCCAAAATGGAAACAAGAGTGTAACCATGCAATGATTGCATCTTTTTGTGCAGGATAGCATTTTATGCAAGCGCTACAAAACTCCAAATTTTTAGTTACTTACTGTTACAAAACAAGATACTTGTAAAAATTGATAATAATTATCAATTTTTAGAAAATTTGTACAAATTTATCATGAATTCTCTTTATCTCTACGCATTTACGCGGGAGTATACAGATTCTTGCTTATCTTCGGCTGGTTATTAAAAAACCTTGGCGATTTTTGGTCAGCTTATTATGTGTTTAGGGGATTCCAGCAAAAGAAACATCCCATCTCCAGATAGCACAGATGTGCTATCCAAACAAATGTATAAATAATTTTGGATAATTTATTTTTTGTCAGTCTCTGAAAAGCGGGTATTAAAAAATTTATTAATCTAGAAGTTCTACTTAAGATCTGGGTGCAAACATGATAATGAGAACACTCACTAAAGCTAAACATGCTCCTATGAGGTCGTAGCGGTCTGGAATTACACCGTCTACCTTCCAACCCCAAAACATTGCTATTGCGATAAACACACCACCGTAAGCAGCATACACTCTGCCAAAATTTGCCGATTGAAGAGTTGCAATAATCCCATAGAAAGCTAAAGCAATTCCCCCCAATATGCCCCACCAGAACGGCTTACCTTCTCGCAACCACAACCAGATTAGGTAGCCTCCTCCAATTTCAAATAAACCAGCCCACAAAAAATACAGTAGAGACTTAATCATTTGACAAATTTATGCATCAGCTAGAACTCAGTGAAATTACGCTAACGCTTTTAACTAAACTATTGTCATTAATTGAAGTAAGTTTATTGACCTGGGCATTGGCATTGGATATTAGGTATTGGGCATGGTGGGCAATCTCCTTGTCTCCCCTTTAATCTCCCTCATTTCCCTGCTTCTTCCCCAGCCCCCAAAATGTAGATAAGGCTTAAGGATGAAAGCACCATTACCTAATAACGAAATACAGAGAATCGAGACACTTTTGGAGTATAAAATTCTCGACACACCATCTGAAGCTGCCTTTGATGACCTCACCCGTTTAGCCTCGTATATTTGTCAGACTCCTATTGCCTTAATTAGCTTAATTGATACAAATCGCCAGTGGTTCAAGTCAAAAGTCGGTTTAGATCCCCTAGAAACACATCGAGATTTTGCATTCTGTAGCCATGCTATTTTACAGCCTGACGTTTTTGTTGTGCCTGATGCAAGAGATGACGAAAGGTTTGCCACCAACCCACTGGTTACATCTGACCCAAATATTAGATTTTATGCTGGTGTACCTCTGACTAACCCTGAAGGATATGCTCTAGGAACTCTGTGTGTGATTGATTACGTACAACGAGAACTTACTCCAGATCAGATAGAGGCATTACGAGCATTAGGCCGTCAAGTCATCAAGCAACTGGAATTGCGCCGAAATTTAGCAAGTTTGGTACTTGTTACCAAGAAAAACAAACAGACACAGAAGGTAAGCAAACAGTTTTTTAAAAAGATTGCAGCAGGTTTTGGTGTCGCGTCGGTAATTTTAGTTTTGATTGGTGTAGTTTCCTATCAAAATACAACAGTATCTATTAATAATCGCAGTATATTAAAAAATACTTCTCAAAAAATCAACAGTTTAAAAGAACTACTGTCTCAAATAAAGGATGCGGAGACTAGGCAACGTAGTTACATTATTACTGGAAAACCAATTTATCTAAAACCCTATCAAGAATCACTTACCAATGCCGAGCAAGAAATTGCCAAACTCAAGAATTTAAGCACAGATCAACCAAACCAGATTGCAACGCTTGAAGTTCTAATTGCAGATAAACTTACTGAACTAAAGCAGACTATCAACTTACGCCAAAAAAATGGAGCAGAGGCGGCATTGCAGGTAGTACTGACAAATAAAAGTCAAAATCTCATGGATGATATCGGCAAGGAGATCAATGAGATAGAGAACGAGGAAAGGGAGCGGCATCAGCAACTTTCACAAACAGCAAAAGCTTGGACTCGTAAAACAACTGTGACAATTGCGATCGCTATTTGCCTAAGTTTTATCGTTCTTGCTGTAGTCTACTACTTCATATATCGTGAGGTAACAGAGCGCAAAAGGACAGAAGAAACCTTAAATCAAGAACGCAATTTTATCTCAGCAGTTCTTGATACAGCCAGTGCATTAGTAATAGTTCTCGATTCTCAAGGGCAAATCGTTCGTTTCAATCAAGCTTGTGAGCAAATAACAGGTTACTCCTTCGATGAGGTGAGGGGTAGGTATTTTTGGAACTTATTCTTACTTCCTGAAGAAGTAGAGTCAGTCAAAGCAGTTTTTGAGCAATTGCTAACTGGTAGAGGCTTTTTGGAGCATGAGAACCATTGGGTAATGAAGGATGGTAGTCGCCGACTGATTGCCTGGTCGAATACCTTCTTAAAAGACTATGAAGGATTGGTGGAATACATTGTTGGCACTGGCACTGACATCACCGATGTCTCCGACGAGCTTCGCTTACGCAAACGAGTACAACAGCATTTAACTGCACAATATGCTGCAACCCGCGTTTTAGCAGAGTCTACCACAATCAACGAGGCTAACCCCCGAATCTTACAAGGAATCTGCGAGAGTTTAGGATGGGATTTAGGTGAAATTTGGATGGTCGATCAGCAAGCAAATGTGCTGCGTTTTCTTTCCATCTGGCATAAAGCATCCCTTGAAGTGCAAGAATTTGAAGCACTGAAGCGGCAAACCACTTTTATAGAAGGAATTGGACTACCTGGGCGTGTTTGGGCTAGTTCTGAAGCTGTTTGGCTTACTGATATCGTCACGGATCTGAATTTTCCTTATTTTAAAATCGCGGCTCAAGTAGGGCTACACGCAGCTTTCGGTTTTCCAATTCGGACTGGTAACAAAATTCTGGGCGTGATTACCTGCTTCAATCGTGAAATCAAACCTCATGACCAAGATTTAGTCAACACGATGAATTCTATTGGTGAGCAAGTGGGGCAATTTATTCAGCGTAAGCGGGCTGAAGAGGAATTACAACGCCAAAACTTGCGATCGCAACTTTTTACCGAAATCACCCTCAAAATTCGCCAGTCTTTGCAAATCGAAGAAATTCTCGAAATCACTGTCAAGGAAGTGCAAAAGATTCTCCAAACTGACCGAGTTTTAATCTATCAGCTTTTACCAGATGAGTCTGCAACCTCCGTTGTTGAAGCAGTAATTTCTGGCTTACCAGAAATCAAAGAGCAAAATATCACCGCCCCTTACTTACGAGCAGAATACCTGCAACAGTACTATCTACAAAAGTACCGTCAAGGAGAGATTTTAGGACTGGCTGAGTTAGATTTACTCGAAGTCCAACAAAGTGACCTGAAATTAATCCAACAGTTTGGGGTCAAAGTCAACTTTGTTGTACCTATTTTGGTCAAAGAAGAACTTCGCGGTTTGCTCATAGTCCATCAGTGTGATGATTCTCACCAATGGTCTAGTTTTGAAACTCATCTCTTGCGGCAAATAGCCGACCAAGTAGGCATTGCTTTAGCCCAAGCTCAACTTTTAAAAGCAGAAACTCGTCAGCGAGAAGAACTTGAAATTGCCCGTCACCAAGCGGAATTAGCTTCTCAGACTAAAAGTGCTTTTTTGGCAAATATGAGTCATGAAATTCGCACTCCCATGAATGCTGTCTTGGGGATGACCAGTTTGGTTTTAGATACTCCCTTAAATCCAGAACAACGAGATTTTATTGAAACAATTCGGATTAGTGGAGATGCCCTTTTAAGTTTAATCAATGAGATTTTGGATCTTTCCAAACTTGAGGCTGGAGAAATGGCTCTCGAAACTCTAGATTTTAACCTATCCACTTGTGTTGAAGAAGTGGTAGAGTTATTGGCTCCATCAGCCCATAGTAAGGGATTAGAAATTGCTGCACTACTTTATAGCAACGTCCCTACCCACCTCAAAGGCGATGTTAGTAGGTTACGGCAAATTCTGATGAACCTAATTAGTAACGCTATCAAGTTCACTAACGTTGGTGAAGTCGTAGTGCAAATAGAATTGCGATCGCCTTTGACAAAGCCATCCCTTTCCTCCACAACAGCCACCATCTATTTTGCCATTACAGATACAGGTCTTGGCATTAGCCCTGAAGACCAACACAAAATCTTTACGCCATTTACCCAAGTGGATGCTTCTACCACTCGCAAGTATGGTGGTACCGGTTTAGGATTAGCCATCTGCAAACAACTGGTGACTTTGATGGGAGGAGTCATTGGCGTGGAAAGTCAGAGGGGGAAAGGATCTAAGTTTTGGTTTGAGGTGTCTTTTGCCAAACAACTTGAACCTGTTTTGCCAAACTCCGATAGCTTCTTGCCTGCGACACGTTACACGAAGGTCAAGAACGAAGGCAGATTTTTGAACAATCGCCGCTTGTTAGTGGTAGATAGTAATGCTACTAATTGCAAAATTATCTATCATCAAGCTACCAGTTGGGGAATGCAGGTAGATCAAGCTGACAGTATTGCTGCTGCACTCATTGCTATTCAGGAAGCTTGTGAGCGTGGTAATTCTTATGATGTCGTCTTGGTTGATATGCAAATGGCTCAAACTTCTGGCATAACTTTAGAAGAACAAATTAAAGCTAATTCTGCAATTGCTAAGATACCTTTGATTATACTCACCTCTATTAATCAACGCACCCAATTGCAACGAGCGCTCAAAATAAGATTTGCTGCTTATTTAATCAAACCTGTTAAGCCGTCTCGACTCCTTGATACCATTATGACTATTCTAAAAACTCAGCCTCAACCAGAAGAAGGGTCTAAAGGAAGAAGGCTAGAGGCTACCAAAAAAATCTCAAGTACAGAAACTTCCAGCATTCTTACTTCCTCTGCCCATAACTCCTCTACTCAATTCCAGTTAAGAATTCTCTTAGCTGAAGATAATTTGGTGAATCAAAAAGTTGCCCTGAAGCAACTTCAGAGTTTAGGCTACAAAGCCGATGTTGCTGCCAATGGAGAGGAAGTTTTGCAGCTATTAGAAAAAATTCCTTATGATTTGATTCTAATGGATTGCCAAATGCCAATTCTTGACGGTTTAGAAACCACAAAAGAAATTCATCGTTGGCAAGAAAACGCTTTTATTCTGCGTCGTCGTCCTGTGGTGATTGCGATGACGGCTAATGCCATGAAAGAAGACCAACAAATGTGTCTCAATGCAGGAATGGATGACTATCTGAGTAAGCCAGTGTTTAAAGAAAAATTGGCTGCCACTCTAGAGCATTGGACAGGCGTTATCCTCTCAAAACAAGAGCCAGTTGTTGAAGAACAGACAGTTTCCACCACAAACAACGACACAATTAACCTAGCAATTGATTGGGAACACTTGCATCGGATATCGGAAAATGATGGAGAATTTGAATTAAATCTATTGCAAATATACCTTAAAGATGTTGAACCCCGTTTAGAGACCATCATTGCAGCGATCGCATCTGATGACTTTAGGCAAATTGCGCGAGAAGCTCATCACCTTAAAGGTGCTAGTGCCAATGTTGGAGCCACAGCTATGTATCTAGCAGCTGACAAACTAGAAAAGTTAGCTTACGAGCAAGAGCTTAGAGATGCTACTAACTTAGTTTTAGAGTTAAAAGAATTTGTCAACTCTATGCAAGACTTTTTAACAAGAAAGTGTTCAGTCTGAATTCTGTATGAGTAGCCGATAAATATGTGAGTTTAAGTCCCACACTAATTAATTTTGAATTCTACATTCTTTTTAATTATAAATAAAGTAACAAATAACACCTAACTTACTTATCAAAAATAATGAGGTATCAATTCCAAATTAATATAGAAAAACAGCCTTAATACAACCGTACCAATAAAAAATTGTATAAAAAACTTTAGCATTTACAGAGAGAAAGCTAGCATAGAATCTTCCTACACCTCCAGCAACTTTAGCTGATATAGTAGCTGATACCGTCATTACTTGGCGACTTATCATTATTCAAGAGGTCTTATGAAACGCTTAATCTACATCATCCCTGTTACTGCAATTAGCTTACTGACATTAGTAGGATGCAACAGCGATCAAAAATCCACCACCCAAACTCCTACTACCACAGAAACCACTAAGGCAACAACAGGATCTAAAACCCCTAGTGCTACGCAGGGAGGTTTTAATACTTTGACCGGTGTCGTTACAAATACAAAAACTGCGGTGCAAGCCGGAAACTTTGAGAAAGCTCAACAGGAATTTAATAAGTTTGAAAATTCTTGGTCTAAAGTTGAGGATGGTGTCAAAACTAAATCTTCAAAAACCTATAATGTCATCGAAGATGCTGCGACCCAGGTGAAGGGTTCGCTAAAAGCAAAAGATAAAGCGAAATCTCTTAAAGGATTACAAACACTTGAGACAAACATTGCCACTGTTTCTAAGTGAGGTAAAACTAACATAGAGCAGGATTTAAAAGACAAGAGACACCAAAAAAAGTCTTTATATCTGGCTTTGAGACAAATAGTTCTGTAGCTTATCAAGTTGCGAACTGCTATAGTTTCCACTGGAGATTTTGGATAATGCGTTCATTTCGCAAATATCACCGGACTCTGGCGATTATTTTGGCTTTACCGCTTGCTGTAACATTGTTAACTGGTATTGCAGCTACCCTGGTAGGTGAGTGGTCAGCTAACATTGGAGTTCCACGTAGTCTACTACTTTCGATTCATCGTGGTGAAATCTTGGGATTACAGGGAATTTACCCAATTTTGAACGGACTAGGGCTATTAGGGTTGTTGGTTACTGGATTAAGTATGACTAGTTTGTTTAGTAGAAAAAGGTCAAAATCTGAGTAAGGATTAATCAAAAGCGATCGCAGTCTTTTAAGATATCAAGTCAGTTACCCTGCGATCGCAAAAGTGAAATCAAACCATAATCCATTGTCTCCAGTGCTGTAAAACTAATTGTAGAAGCAGTCCCAGAGTTATTGCTCCTGCTTCAGAACGGACTAGAATTTGGACAGACATAACTTTTTCAATTCTTTGACAAGCTCCTGTAACATCAAGCTATTAACTTAAAAAATATTGCTTTTAACAAAATAAAGATCCGTAGCAACAACTAAAAAATATTTCAGATTTCTTGACTTTTAAGTTACTCAGTACTGAATGCTGAGTAAAAAGTAAAATTAGGACAAAAGCGAAGCAAGTAGCCTGGATTTAAGGGAATATAAAATGTTTTGCTACTACCAAGAGGATTTTTAAAACATCCTCTAAACCAACAAATGTTTTTGAAGGTTCAAATAACTATGAATAATCTATCTTACAAGTATCTAGAAGAAAGTAATAAAAAGGAGAAAATTTTATATACTGCTGATACAGTGCGTACTTATCTTCGCGAGATTGGACGGATACCTTTATTAACTCATGAGCAGGAGATTAATTTCGCCAAGCAAGTTCAAAAAATGATGGCTTTACTAGCTACGAAAGAAAAATTAGCTATTCAATTAAAACGTCAACCAACACAACAAGAGTGGGTTGAAAATATAAATATTGGTGAAAGATCACTACTACAACAGCTACATCAAGGGCAACAAGCCAAGCAGAAAATGATTCAGGCGAACCTGCGACTTGTAGTATCTATTGCTAAAAAATATCAAAGACATAACCTAGATTTTCTCGATTTAATTCAAGAAGGAAGTTTAGGCTTAGAGCGAGGAGTTGAGAAATTTGACCCAACTAAAGGGTACAAGTTTTCAACTTATGGCTATTGGTGGATTCGCCAGGCAATTACACGAGCGATCGCTGAACAAGGACGTACTATCCGCTTGCCTATTCATATTACAGAAAAGCTGAACAAAATCAAGCGGATTCAACGTGAACTAACTCAAAAATTAGGTCATACTCCTACCACAGTTGATATCGCCGAAGAACTATCTTTAGATCCAAAACAAATTCGAGATTATTTACTTTTAGCACGTCAACCTGTCTCTCTAGAATTACGAGTTGGCTCAGACAAAGATATAGAATTACAAGATATGTTGGAGGATAATGGACTCTCTCCAGAATTATATGCTGAACAGAAGTTTCTTCAACAAAATATTCAAAATTTATTGGTAAAATTAAATCCCCAGCAACGAGAAATATTAACTTTACGTTTTGGTTTAACAGATGGAAATGAACTTTCTTTAGCAGAGATTGGTCAACGGATGGGTATTAGTCGAGAACGAGTGCGACAGATAGAGCAACAAGCTTTGGGTAGTCTAAGAAGACACAAGGATAAGATACACAGCTATCTAGCTAATTAATTCGTGATGGGCTACCCTCCGCTAGACTAACGTAATTAAGGGGATTTATACCCTGCTACAAGCCGCTAAGAGGGTTTAAGCAATCTACAAAAATAGAGATTGAACAGTCAGATCCTTCTGGGTAATGCTGAAGTTATGTTGTTCTGCTGTCGCAATGAATGAAACGATCGCTTCACACGCCACAGCAACGGTTAACATCACCAGGTTTCGTGCCAACGGATAATCACAGACATCATCATTAACCTCAGAAGGAACGCGATAAACGTCATTCCAAATCACTTCTGCATAATCAGTCGATAGTCCAGCATGAAGACAAGGAATGCTTAACTGTTGAGCATAATCTTTCACTGCTTGACGTGCCACACTATTGTCAAAGACATCGACAATTAGCTGGCTGTCTTTGAGTAGTTGAGTTGTATTTGCTGGTGTTAACTCCTTTATTTTGGCATCAACTTTAGTACCAATTGCTCGATATAAATTATTTGCCAAGATTTTTGCCTTGAATGCTCCAACATCAGAACGGTAGTAAGGCTGAGTCGAAAGGTTACGCTCCTCAATGCGATCGCGATCAATCACTGTAAGTTTATCAAAACCAGAGCGAGCTAAGTTTTCTGCAATGTTAGCTCCTAATGCTCCAGCGCCACAAATAGTTACAGGATAGTTTTTCAACTTTGCCATCACAGCATTGGTGCGGTAAAGCTGTTCGTGAAAAAAGATACTCATAATAATTCGTAATTCGTAATTCGTAATTCGTAATTAATACTCTTGGTGTTCCATTACACCTACTAAGGATTGCAAGTCAAAATCGCGATCACGTCCACTCAGACAAATGCCAGAACTGACAACAGTCAAATCAGTTTTAGCGATCGCACTACTATGGCGAACACCATCAGCAGTTGTCCAATCGACTGTCCAATAATCGCCGCGATCGTGGAATTGATTTAATTCACCGCCACCCATTTGCAAAGCCTTTTTTAGTCGCTTTTCATCCTGTTGAGGTTGAGTAAATCCCTCAATGCGCCGAGTTGCTAATTCATACACTGTGCGGATTTCTGAAGTAATGCCCTTAAACTGTAATTCTTCAGCAGGAATGAGTTGCTTGACGGCAGATTGCAGAGTTTCAAAAATTGCCGGATCGGTACGGCGATCGACTTCCTCAAACCAGCAAGAATATCCATTCCATCGGGCAATGATTTGCTCAAAGGTAACGCCCTCGGTAACTAAGTGGACTGCGATCGGCTTAACTACCTTTAACCGTTGACGCATATCTACTTCATTCACGGGGTATGCTAACCAAGTTTGTTTCCGCAGTTGATGTGCTAACCGCAGCCGTATTTGGGGAAAGTGTTGCAGGTATTCTGCAATTTGGGGTAAGTCTGCTTCTTCTACAACCGTTGCTGTTTTCTCATTCACAGCCTGAAAAATACCCCAACCTTCAAATTTACCAGGCTTTGGCGTGAAGGTGTAAACCATCCCGGCTACCCTTGTGCGAACTCGTCCACCTTTGACACAGGGCGCAAGGAATTGGGTGGTATGTAATTGCGCTTCTGCGATCGCAATTTGGTTGATTAGCTTAAATATGTTAGCCATAACTAATACCAATTTTTTTAAACAAGGTTACAGATGCAACCCTATAAAATCTGACTTTCTGAATTACGAATTACGAATTACGAATTAATAAAATTCTGCGTGCAAGTTGGTGGAGCATTGCGTGTTCTCAGTTACTAGAGGGACTCCACTGGTGAGTTGTTACACACTCTTTCAAGGATGGCTACTTTTAAGCCTACCTCCCAGGTTCTTCGCACTCCCCGTTCACACACGCCCACTGTATTTGACAGTGTTACTTTTCCTCTCGTACTAGTATGTAGGCTCCAAGAGTTAGGGCACGCATATAATTATTATACTACAATACAATACAAAAATATTGTAAATGTAAATGCAGAATGGTTATTGTAATTAACACTCATTCTGAAAAGGAAAATTTTTGTAGGTAAGACCGTGCTTACTACGACCCATTTTATCCTCAATTTCTATTCTTATGGACTCAATGTAATTACCTTGATACTCAAGTATAGAGAGGATTAAACGCACTATAAGATTTGCAAGTTTACGAACTTCTGGTGCAATATCCAAGCCACCAAAGCCTGCATGAACAATGTTGTCTCTAATTTTTATGAATTCAAGTTCTGGAAATAAGTCTTCGTAGGGAACCTTATAAAATTCTAGCATTTGTTTAAGACTTGTTCTGAGGCTACCCACTTTATTCAATGAGGCATCATCAAATGATTTCTCAACTTTTGCTCTGAATATATGATACTTTCCTACAGTATCTTGATCATCAAATTCTTTTTGATATTCACTTAAAATACTCAAAATTCGCTTCCGGATTTTTCTATAAATAGAGGAAGGAATGAGCTTACTGCTAAATACTGACAAGTGCTTTTGATTTAGTGTTTCTAAAACTGTACAAAGTAGTATAAATTCTACTGAAACTGTATTGGTAGTAAATGCTTCAATATACCAATGTAAGGCTAATCCTAGTCCTTTATCACTGAAGGTAACTCATGTTACTTTTGAAGCACATTGCTGAATAAACAAATGCAAATATGGCTGCTGGATTACAGCAACTCCACCACCTTTTATAAAAACCTGACTGCCAGACCAATACTCTATCTTTTTCTTTCCACTACTACTCTGAGTTATTTCAATTCTATAAATCTCTTTTATAGATTTTCCTGTTGCAAATGAGATTAATAGTTCAAACCATGCAAAATAAGTATTGAATGGAATTTCTTCTGTATTGTTTTTATCTATAATTTTAAATATCATTTCAGCGCTTAAAATATCAGCCTCTTTATTACCTATATATGCCGATACAAGACTGAATTCACATTTGGAATCTAGAAAAAGAGTTGAAAAATTGTATAGTATTTCTAAGTTAGACATACCATAGATAGATTCTATTGTTTTGCCACTAATACATTCAGAATTATAGTCAATATATAAATCGCTTAATCTAATTAAATAATTTTGAGTATTTACCGCAAAATGTTGGTGGTTAATTGTAAAATTAGCATTTGCAATGTTTGCTTTAATAGCCCATCCTTCAGAAGTTATTCCTTCAATTATGTAATCACCCTCATAAGGAGTTTGAATTAATTCCTCTTCAAGATCGTCTGTTTGAGAAATTACCAATCGATAAAGATTTTTGTTTTCTATAATCTCTAAGGACTTTTTAGATTTAATATCGGCAGATTCATAAAAAAATTTATAACTAAAACTTTCCTTGATTCCTGAGTCGATATCAATAAAAATATTTCCATTTTGAAAGCAAAGAATATTAGCAATAAAATTCTCAATTGGTTGATTATCTTCTTCATGTAGCTTTCTTAAATTCCCTAAAAAACTAAATTTATTTTGAATCTCCATAAATCTGCCTTTTCCAATATGAAGGGTTACCTACTGAATAAGCATTGCTCACCAGTTCTGGCAAGCAATGCCACATTCTAACCTTACTTATCCTCTCTTACAGGCAACGGCATATCTAAAATCTCCATCAGCAAATCCAGACGAGAGGGGCGCGTTAAAAGTGGGACAAGATTCGGCAAACTGTAGTAGTCACCCGCAAAAGTAAATGTATCTACAGGTGCTTGCTGCTGCTTTAGTTGACTCTCCACCCAGTCGTAATGACCACCCACACGGACAATCACCACATTGGGCATTATCGCCAACTCCCGGCAGTAGTTCTTGTAGACTTCACCGAAGTAAGGAGCAGCATTTTCGCCCTCATCCGTCACCAAGATAATCTGGTCAACCACCTGCTTTTTCCGCCGCATTGCTTCCAATGCACAGCCTATGCTAGTGCTACCCCCTGCATTGATGTGCTGGAAGGCACGCTCCCAGTCGGTCAACTCCTTGCCTTTTGCCGTAACAGCGTAAGGAATGGTGTCAAAGGCGTAGACAAACAGTTCTGCCTTTGTGATACCAGAAATTAGGGCAGCGAGTTGCTTACCGATAGCGATCGCATTTTCCATTGAACCAGACTTATCCACCAGTAAAGCAGTTGGACGAGCGATCGCACCGCGCCGCTTCACCTGTTCGTTTGTCACCTTTTCCAGCTGGGCAACGGTGTCTGCGTCAAAATCTCCTGCATCTGTGGCAATCTGTGCTTTGAATGCTGAGACACGCCCACTCTTAGAAGCTGCTTCCAGTTTGGAATCAATCAGCTTTTTCACTTGTGGGTGATCCATTGCACCTCTAGTCTGGAGAGACTTGAGGTTGTTGATCACTTCTTGTGGAGACATACTATTGATTAACGCCACCAAGACAACTGGTGTAAGTTGCTTGATTGCACCAACTGCGATCGTATATGGAATTTTGAACTCCACAATCAGCCGTGCCTGTTCTACGGCATTTGTTGCCTTAGCCAGCTGCTTCAGCACATTTGCTAAGGAACCCTCTGGAGGAGTATCGCCAAACAGAATCGCATTTGCCCGTTCATTTGGCTTGATGTGCAGCGAAGCATATAAGTGCTTCATTGCCTTACGACCTCGCAAAGCGGCGCGATCAAACAGAGCCGGATTGCTCTCCCGTGTCTTCAAGTAACGCCGTACCGCAGTCCGAGCCGAACGAGGCAGTTTATTCTGCTGCTGCTTCATGAAGTCCACCACACGAGCTACCTGATAAGGTGGAAACTCTTGCAACATCATAAATCCAGCATCTCGGTGTTCAGTCAAATTGCTGGTTAGTAAATAAGCTAGGAATACTTCTTTATGGTCACGGACATCACCATGACGCTGATACCAGACTGCCAAATGTCCGTAGAAAATGGGATCGAGTTCAACAATTAACTGATGAATTTCTGCGACTTGCTCAAGCTTGCGGTGAGGAGTTGTGAGCAAACTGTTGAGCATTTCCAAACGCAGGTCACGTTCTGCGGTATTCATTATGAACCTACTCTAGTTGTGATGAATGAGGAGGCAGATGTTGCACGCGGGGCGATCAAGTCACCGCGCAAGTTGTAGAAGCATCATGTATAACTTGTGCAGAGTTATGTAAGCTTCTGCGATCGGGGCGCGGCAACAACTGCCAAGTAAAAGGAAGTGGGGACTGGGGATTAGGGACTGGGTAATGAGCTGATTAGTAAGTGAAATTCTCTGTCTTTTCTCTTCACCTTCGCGTCTATGCGGTTCGTTTAAAAAACTAGTTTTCGCAACTCAAAGGCACTGAAAGCAAAGAGAAATTATCATCAAATAAGATCACCTCGTGCAAGTCGAAAAAGCTGTTGATTCACACACGGGATTTGAACCCGTAGTTGCTTGATCTTCATTCAAGTGCCTTACCATTCGGCTAGTATGTAAGCTTTTTCAGTTAGGGCACGAAGTGAAAAATTTAGATTTTAGAAAGTTGATTTAAAATAAATCGAATTTCTTTCTTATTACACTGCTGTTTACTAACAGCGTAAATCATTCGACCTCTATACATTGCGGCAGAACGATGAATTATACCTTTCACAACATCGGTCACATAATCAGTTGGTGGCGGTGGAAAATCTTCAAAGGTAATTAAATACCAAATATCGTTTAGCTTCTGGTATTGATGATAATTATCAATGATGAGAATATCAGTTTGTTCCTGCTTTTGCTTCTGCTTTCGAGGTATTTTCTCAGATGCACAAAGAATTCCGGTTTCAGGATGGATATAGAAGCGATCGCGATAGCTTACATCTAGCTGATTTCGATACCCTTGATAAGGCTTGCTATAGAAACCACCATCAATTATTTCTACATACCGTTCAACGTAGTCCCACACATGACCGATAACATGCTGTCCTGCCATTGTACTGGGATCTAATCGTTGACACAGTTGGCTGTAAACGTCATTCCAAGGCTGTCCAACTTGCGATCGCAAAAACCGACGCAGAGGGCCGAGATGGTCTGAAAGATACTTAGATTTATTTATTGGTTTAATCAGGTAGGGATTCAACAATCCATCCTGAATAGCATCCTGGGTGATTTTGTATAATTGCTTCTTAAAGCCAGTCACCTTTTTGAGGCTAATTCTCCTCCCACCGCGAGGACGCTCAATCACAATCTCGCTCAAACGATGTTCGCTCATATCTCACGTTGTTTAAATGCAGTTGTACTAATTGAGTTGTTATTAAACATGAGTTAGCTAACATCATTGAACTCACCTCCGTATTGAGTAAAGGTTATAGATAAATACAATTCAAATAATTAGAATTCCGCACAAGTTAGCAAAGCAGTTTTCACAATTGCCTATACCAATTTGGCTACGCTCCCATTAAAGGGAGCGACAGGAATCGAACCTGCATTCCGTTGCCGGAGTGTGTGTAGGCTTTACAAGTTAGGGCGCGGAATTAAGTCTTAATTCATTCCGTGCAAGTTCAAGAAGCTTTTTACAGCTACGGCCGCTCTTACCAAATATTGGCAGTGGGCACGCACGCTAAATCTGCGAGAGACTTAGAAATCATGCTTCGCTTAATCCGATCGCTCGAACTTTACTACCTTAGGGTCGTTATGAATGTGTATGTATGCTTCTTCTGTTAGGGCACGGATGACTAGGAAATTTAACCATAGACAGCTTCAGGGCGAATGATCAAATCGCCACTAGGACGGCGATCGATTACGTAAGCAGAAAGGCGATCGCTATTCACATCTAAATGCCGAGCAACGCGCTCCTTCACTGCCACATCATTCATCCCTGCTGCAATTCCCAATTGGGTTTTTGGCACATCAACAGAACGTCCTTCAAATCGAATATGAACCATTGCAATCACCTCTTGTTTTAATTACAAATTGATATTAGTGGATCTGATCGGGATTGAACCGATACCCTCCCTGTGAGAGTTACACTCACACCTCATGCGAGTTGAAAAAGCTGTGGTAACACCGCAGGAATTGAACCTGCACTTATCGTTTTAGAGACGATCGCTCTACCATTGAGCAAGTATGTAAGCTTTTTCTGTCAGGGCACAAGTGACATCCGGGATCTCTACCGTTAGAGCTACAGACCCAAGTTTCCATGATTGCGATGCTCTAATTGAGGTTATTGCAACCTTCAATAGAAGTCAAAGCAAATGGAGCCGTCGGGAATCGAACCCGAATCCTGCAACCGTCCGTTTGTTGGTTTCGGAGCAGTCGAACCCCAATCGCGGCCCCAAACAGTGGCATTTATGCAATTGCCAAGCTTCTGAGAGCTTTTAGTTTTGCCTTTGTTGTCGGCTTTCTTTTCATACTACAAATGTAATACAAGCTCTACATGATGTCAAGGGGATACTACAAATTTTGCAGTCCAATGCGTGTTATTTAGATTCTCTTTTCTAAAAGGCTTACTCCCCTTCCTTTGTAGGGAAGGGGCTGGGGGTTAGGTCTTTTTTAAAAGTCTACTCAACTGAAAATGGCTGTATTGCGAAATTAACTGCGGTTATCTATCTGAGCGCGTTGTAAACTTCCAGAAAAATCAACATAAACACTTTTCCATTCTGTGAAAACATCCATTGCGGTAGTTCCAGCTTCGCGGTGTCCGTTACCGGTTTGTTTCACACCACCAAAAGGCAAATGTACTTCTGCGCCGATAGTAGGGCCATTAATATAGGTGATACCAGCTTCGATGTCGCGCATGGCAGTAAAAGCCCGGTTGATGTCGCGGGTGTAAACTGAAGAAGAAAGACCGTAATTGCTATCGTTGAGAATTGCGATCGCTTCCTCAAAGGAACTAACCTCAATTAATGCCACCACTGGCCCAAATATCTCTTCACGGGCAACTCTCATATCAGGAGTTACATCATCCAAAATAGTTGGTTGAAAGAAGTAACCGTTTTTCAATGAGCCTTCATTGGCAATTTCTCCACCAATTAAAACCTTTGCTCCTTCCTCACGGGCGATATCTAAATACTTGCTTACCTGTTGGAGTTGCTTTTCATTGATAATCGGGCCAATATCTGTATTGGAGTCAGTGCCAGCACCCAAGCGTAACTTACTAGTACGCTCGTAAAGCATGGCGGTAAATTTTTCTTTGATATCACGATGCAAAATCAGGCGACTAGTAGCCGTACATCGTTGACCGGTTGTCCCAAATGCTCCCCACACTGCTCCATCAAGAGCAAGTTCTAAATCGGCATCTTCCATCACTATTTGGGCATTTTTACCACCCATTTCCAGACAGACACGCTTGTGAGTGCGTCCGCAAGTAGCGCCAACATAGGCACCCGTTTCTGAAGAACCAGTAAACGATACCAAATCTACATTGGGATGCTCAACTAAAGCTTTCCCGGCTTCTTCTCCTACACCATGCACCAAGTTAATTACTCCTGGTGGTAAACCTGCTTGTTGGAAAATTTCAATCAATTTAGTTGCACAGGCTGAGGTATCTTCGGCAGGTTTGAGAATAACTGTGTTGCCACACACCAAAGCTGGCATAGCTTTCCAGCAAGGAATTGCTACAGGAAAATTCCAGGGAGTGATTAAGGCACAAACTCCGATAGGCATTCGCACAGTCATAGCGAATTTATTAGACATTTCCGACGGTGTAGTTTGCCCAAATAGTCGCCGTCCTTCGCCAGCACTGTAAAAAGCACAGTCAATACCTTCTTGCACATCTCCCCTAGCTTCTGTCAGAGGTTTACCCATTTCCCGACTGATTAACTGGGCAAGTTCTTCTTTATGCTGGAGTAATATTTCCCCGACGCGAAAGATGTATTCTGCCCTCGCTGGGGCCGGGACTGTGCGCCAACTGCGGTAGGCTTTACGGGCTGCGGCTACTGCTGTATCTACATCATTAACTTGCGATCGCACAAATGTGGCAACGATTTCGGTTTTGTCCGCAGGGTTGCGACTTTCTAAAGTTCCTTCCCTTATAGCATTCAACCATTGACCGTCGATGTAATTGCGGCAAGATAGCGGAGTTGTCATCTTAAAAATCCCCGGCTGATGATCGAGTGAAACTTGTGTACTGATAACCACTTCTATATGAGAAACGAACCGCAAAGGACGCAAAGGACGCAAAGAAAGAAACAATAAGCCAAGAAAATTTGGCAAGACTCTGCGTACCTTTGCGTTTACTTTGCGTTCCTCTGCGTTTAAAAACGCTACGATTTGACACAAAGCTGTACTAAGTTTGCTTGCTTTCTAGGTTATCCTCAAGTTTAAAAAATTGGTGTGAGAAGCAAATATCGATATAAAAATTAAGGCACTAACGCCAAGACACCCACAGGAGAGCCAGAACCACCACGCAATCGAAGAATCCCGATCGCTAGAGTAGTACCTTTGGGTGGTAACTGATCCAAATTGGTGAGATTTTCCAAAACAATACGCGGTTTTTCCAATACCAAACGATTAGTAGCAAAAGTGTTATCCTGTCCTCGGTCTACACCATGAGTATCAATCCCTACCCCAGCAATTTGCCGTTCCTTCAGTAAGAATTGAGTTGCATCGCTACCAAACCCTGGAAAATGAGCAATACCTTGAGCATCATGATTTAGAAATGCATTTTTATCAAACCACTTTTTTTGCCAACCAGTATTCAGTATAACTACGCACCCTTGAGGAATCTCACCGTATTCTTCTTCCCAAGCCCCAACATCAGCAACAGTCAGGGCATAATCAGAATTCACGGCTGTGGCTTGACGAATATCTATGACCACCGCAGGTACAACCAGAGATTGGGCGGGATATTGGTCAATTCCCATACTATAGCTATGGAAGCTGTTAGGAGCGTTGATATGGGTAGCACTATGTTCCCCCAAGGCTAAACGTCGGAGGTAATAGCCATCATTATTTAGTTCAGCCACAGTTTCAAATTCTACTGTGGGATCTCCAGGCCACTGGGGAATATCTATGTCAATCACGTGACTTAGATGAATAACGCGTGTGTAGGTGATACTATTTTGACCTTGGGGTTGTATCATCCCAGCCTTCTACTTTACTTGTATTCAGGGATTTTTTTAAAGGTGCTATCGCCTGGGTTGGGCTATGCCGACGCAAAGATAGTACTACCATTACAGAGTAATTAAAGTGTAATATTTCTAGTCCTAACCCCCCATAATAGTACAAATAATCCCCCCAATTCCTGTAAATTTTAGGTTTTTTGGGGGGTCAAATGTTGCAGCAAAAAGTGAATTAATCTTAGTTAACAACCAATAGGTTAACTTTTTGGTTAAGAAAAGATTAAAGTTATATTTATGTTGAAGGTTGCTCATGTAGTGGAATCATGATAATAAACTCCGCACCTTCTCCTGGTGCTGAAATACACTGGATTTTTCCGCCGTGTTTTTGGACGACAATTTGGTAGCTAATTGACAAACCCATACCCGTGCCTTTACCCACGGGTTTTGTAGTAAAGAAGGGGTCAAATAAGCGTTTGCGTACTTCTTCAGTCATGCCTGGGCCATTGTCAGCAAAGCTAATGATTACATAGTCTTCTTTGATAAGGGTACGAATGCGAATCTGAGGAGAAGTCATTTGTCCTTGGTCGTTTGTCCTTTGTTTAGAGTTATTTACTAATGACAAATGACTAGTGACAAATGACTCTTCTAAAACATCGATCGCATTTGCCAGCAAATTCATAAATACCTGATTCATCTGTCCAGCGTGACAGACTACTGGTGGTAGGTTGCCATAGTCTCGGATTACTTGAATTTCGGGATATCCTGGTTTGGCTTTCAGACGATTTTGCAACAGCAGTAAGGTGCTATCAATACCTTCATGAAGATTTACTGCTTTCGTGCCGTCTTCATCAAGGCGAGAAAAATTGCGTAAAGATAGGACTATCTGCCGAATGCGTTCGGCTCCCATGTTCATGGAATCCAGAATTTTCGGCAAATCTTGCTTGAGAAAGTCTAAATCTATGTTGTAGATTTGTTCGTGAATTTCTGGTGTTGGTGGGCAGTAACTCTGTTGATAAAGTTCTACCAAGTGCAATAAATCTTTGGTATATTCACGGGCGTGGCTAATATTGCCGTAGATAAAATTGACGGGATTATTGATTTCGTGGGCAATACCTGCAACCAATTGTCCCAAACTGGACATTTTTTCGGTTTGAATGAGTTGCGCTTGAGTGTGTTGAAGTTCTAGTAATGCTGCTTCTAGTTGCTGGGCTTTGTCTTGGGCTGTTTGAGCAGCAATGCGACTTTGGGTGTAGAGTTTAGCTTGGTCAATAGCGATCGCTATTTGCACTGTAACTGCCTGTAGTAATTCTACTTCGTTGTCTAGCCAGGGGCGGAAGCCACCACAAGAACCACAGCTAAATGTGCCTATTTCTCCAGATTGGGTGTGTACAGGTAGCGACATAAAGGCAGTGAAACCAAAATCCTGCAAAAATAGCTGTGTAGTGAAATCGCCCACAGTCTCTACATCATTAATGCGAATAATTTCCCTATTCAATGTTTTGGCTGCAATGAGTTTGATTTCTGCACTAGTTGCTTCTTGCTCGTTAAGCAGACAGGGTAAAAAGGAACTTTTCGCTTCGTATACTTTCTCCCAGTAGGGAACCTCAGCGTCTTGCCGATACCAAAAGAAGGCGCAGCGATCGATCTGGAATAAGTCACGAATCTCCCGCACTGCGGTTTCCACAATGTAATTGAGATCCAAGGAAGCTCGAATCTGGTTAGAAAGACGATTGAGTAATGCTTCCCGTTGGGCACATTCTCTAAGTGCAACTTCTGCTTGTTTGCGATCGGTGGTGTCATAGCAAATACCAACGAAGTTTACAACATTACCATTGGTATCTCTAATAGCAGATGAGTTGCTTGTATGCCATCGCCAACTACCATTTTTGTGTTTTACTCGATATTCAATTGCTTCTTGCTTTTGGGTTGTTGTCGCAATTCTTTGGAAATAATCTGCACAAATAGACACATCGTCAGGATGCACAAAGGGAACAAAAGATTGACCTTCAACCTCTGCAATCTCATGCCCAAAAATTTCAGTCCAGTTTGGAGAAACGTAAGAAAATATCCCCTCAAGGGTCAGGGCAAAAATAACGTTATTGGCATTTTCAATAATGGTGCGAAACTTGGCATCGCTTTCTATTAATGCTGTTTGTGCTTTTTCGCTGGTGTCACGCACAAGAACTATGATTTGCTGGTCTGGTAATGGTAATAATCTAGCTTCAAAATTATTATTCCCTTGTGGGAGCGGCAAGGTATATTCAAAACTGACTGAAGATTGAGTTACTAGTACTTGAGTTATTGCTTGCTGAAAGCGATCGCAGATAGCAGTCGGTAGGCATTCTCGCAAACTCTTGCCCTGACAATCTTCTGTTGAAATATACGAGTTCTCAATCTTTCCTGGTTTGTAATCCAGAATACTTCCATCAGCATTGATACGAAAGTACAAATCAGGAAGCACTTGCAAAATCGCTGTAAATTCTGATGTTCTTTGGCGTAACTGTGATTCAACTACTTGGCGTTTTGCAGTTTCGGCTTGTAGTTGCTTTTGTGCTTTTTTTAATTCTACTGCCTGTTTTTGTTCTGTTAATTTGCGGAGACGACGAGATGAATTTGTAGATGCCGAGCAGTCTTCTCTCAGGGTAGGTCGCACTTCTGTTACATCCACACAATAACCGATGTAACCCGCAAAGCTGCCATCTGCTGAAAATCGTGGCGCAGCTGTATCTAAAATCCAGCGATATTTGCCATCAGACCGACGCAGGCGATATTGCCTCTGGAAAGAATTATACGTTGCAAATGCTTTTAAGTATATATTTTTACATCGTTGTCGATCTTCTGGATGGACGCTACCAGCCCAGATATTGC
This sequence comes from Nostoc sp. UIC 10630, assembly GCF_010747425.1. NCBI lineage: Bacteria > Bacillati > Cyanobacteriota > Cyanophyceae > Nostocales > Nostocaceae > Nostoc > Nostoc sp. UIC 10630. The sequence continues at coordinate 423 of NZ_JAAGOG010000055.1, read as the reverse complement.
TTATCTCTTCTCGTCGAGCAGATGCAGGCCCGCCTTTTCTTAGATGGGTTCCAGTAAATTCCAGCCAATTTGAATTTAAGTAGCAATAAAGTGCATTGCATCCAGCCATCCAAATCATCAGAGGAGAAGTATCTGCCTGCTGGCAAAATACTTTTTCATCCTGTTGTATTACTTCCTCTTGAACCATGATTTGGTTAATGTAGCTCTGCACCTTTTTAGAAAACACTTTTGCCTGCCTGCTCTGCCTAAATTATTAAGGTAATATGTCTGAAAATAGAATTTGTTAATAAAGGGATATCATCTTGATTGCGGCCTGTTATTTTATCTTAATACTTTATTTATTTTTATATCTTTAACAATTGCTTTTCTCTTGTAAATAAATTAAAAAAATGCTGAAGTTATCATTAAGATTAACTTCATGAT
>NZ_JAAGOG010000369.1:0-3654 GCF_010747425.1 Nostoc sp. UIC 10630 | reverse complement strand
GAATGGTTGGATAGAGCAAACGTTGGAGAATGCCCCCCATTGTGGGTAATTCAATATTTGCTAGACAGCAAGTATTACGCCAGCATGAGGGCAACAATCAGCAAGTTTGAGAAGCAGTGGAATATATCTGTAGTCAATTATCAGGTACAAAAATCTAGTGAGGCGTTGTTTACTGCTGAATGTATCACCATTAGATCCCAAGCTAGACTATTACGAATGGAGAAACTAAAGAAAACTTCTCTGATTGGGGAAAATCCTGGTTTTGACTTCCTCCAACAATGCTGTCATGATGACCCTGCCTTACAGATCGTGATTAAAAAGCTTTTGGCGAAGTTTCCGCAGTGGGGGATTGCGGTTGTGGATGGGGTGCTGGTGAAGTCTAATAAGTAGCGATCACACTTGTAAACAGATGAAACAAGATGTTACGATTGACTGTTTAAAACATCTGTTGGTGACGGATAATATTAGCAAAAATGTATTCAAGTTCATCTATAAGTTTAGACATATAACCCAGCTAATTCAATCGTTACGGAATCGTCAAATTCCTAAATAACGGAGTAAAATTATCCAGCTTCAGATTTCCTATAATTATGAGTTATATTTTCGATATATCTCTTTTTCAATTTCCAGCTTGTCTTCATCTATTCGTATTATCATGTCATCTTCTTCTCCGTATTTGTCCGGTATAACTTGATATAAACCCAACTCACAACATTCTGCAATTACAGATATCATACTTGTGAGACTTTTATAGACTCTTAGTGAATCATCAAGGCAACCAACATCCCAGAGATAAACTGGAGATGGATTCAGATCGCCAACTATATAAAGGCTTCTTTTGGTCTCATATTGACCAATAAGAAACCATTTCTGATTCCAATACACATCATCATAGTTAGTAGCTTCTCCAATACTTTTGTAACTATTAACCGCGTTTTGTAAACTATAGAATTCAATTGGCACAGAACTATACAATTGCTCGGGAAATAAGAATTTGATCAGTGGATAATAATTATTAAAGCCAAGGTCAGCTATGCCATTTCGCCATTGATAAAGTTCATAGACTTCATCAGATAATTTGAATGGCAAATCCTTGGTAATCTCATCAATTTGCTGATGGCTTAATCCAGGATTGTAGCAGTCAACAAATTCAAGGTTGGTAGATTGCAACCAATCCAAAATATATTCAAGCTTATCTGAAAGTTCAGACATACAACTAACCTCATTCAATAATTAAGAAAGAAAGACTGGAGCATCCAGTTTTGGCATAAAGACTTAAATAGCAAGCAAACCATTTAGATAAGCACAACGAACAGAAAGAATTTGGTTAACACTTTCAACATTCCACTGTGTACCGGAGATTTTAATCCTTGCTCCAATCTGTTTAATAGCAGATTCGGCAGACCAAAACCACATAAGAAAAAGAAAACTCCTGCTGGGTGGCTAAATAAAATTTAGTATTTAGTGTGGGAATTGTTGATATGAGAACAAGTGGCGATCACTAATCAAACACCAAGGCAAGTAGAACAGGATCACTCTGCTATGTTGTTGGTTCAAATTCAGCTTTAGGTGGAGAAATGAAAACGGTGAATGAGGGTGAAAGTTCTGCCGCACCTGTGCCAAATCCTGAGAAATGGTCGCATGAGGCGATTGTTGCAAGGGGAAATATGCCCCCGGAACGTATGCAGAAACTCAAATTGGCAGCGAATTCGGGGCAGAATCCGGGTTTTGACTTCTTGCATGAATGCTGGAATGATGATCCTGCTTTGCAAACTGTCGTTAAAAAACTATTGGCGAAGTTTCCGCAGTGGGGTATTGCGTGTGTTGATGGGGTGTTGGTTGATTGGGAGAGGTAGCGCTATTGCCCAGTACAGCAATGCTTCATGCAATCGCTAGCTTTGAAACAAGCACTATGAACAACTAAGGGAATCAAGCTAGGGTGTTGACTTTGAGAGCTTGAGGATGATAGCTTCTCATGCAATAACTATGTAGCGTATAAAAGTCAATGCAAGAGTTTAAAAGCCCAAGTAGCAGATTGGCAAGGCTATTTCACAGGGGTCGAGACAATTGGAAGCAGAGAGCCTTGGAAAAATAGAAAAAACTCAGAGCATTAGAAATAAAAGTAAGAGATTTATCTACATCAAGAGATTATTGGAAAAATCGAGCCAAAGTTGCTGAAGAAAAATTACACAAAGCGAATATAGAAACAGACTTGGAAAAAAAAAGAGATTGACTCAAAAGGAGAATTAGTTGCCAAGGGGCATCATTATTCAGTCGAAACCATTCAAATTTCAGTGCAGCAGGTCATAGAGTGCGGCAGTAGTTATAGAGGGGTTGAGAAGACTTTTGATTTGTATAAAGAACTGCTTTCACAGGAGACTCCTAGTTTTAGTAGTATTAGAAAATGGTTAGTGCGAATTGGGTTGTATGAACTCAATAGACAAAAAGAATATCGAGATGATTGGATTTTTATTGTTGATTTAACGGTAGAGCTAGGAAGCGAGAAAGGTCTAGTAGTCTTGGGAGTTTCAGAACGACTACTTGAAGAAGAAGTTTTTCCCTCAAGACGAGGATTACAACATCAAGATGTCCAAGTTCTAGCATTGGAAATTATGCGTTCAACGAAAGGGGAACTCATAGAGCAGAAACTGACGGAGATTACTCTAAAGTTTGGTCGTCCTAAGCAAATAATTGCTGACCGTGGAAGTGATCTTCAAAGAGGAATTAAACTGTATAAACAGAATCATCCTGATGTAATCGATACGTATGATGTAACTCATGCAATGGCTTTGTTACTCAAGCATGAATTAACAGGTTCCGAAAAATATCAGTCTTTTATACAGCAATGTGGTCAATGTCGGAGACAACTACAACAAACCGAACTATCTTTCTTAGCTCCTCCCTCACAACGCTCACAGTGTCGTTACTTTAACGTAGAAAAACTTTTAGAGTGGGCTGAAAATTTGTTGAATTCACCGCTAGATGTTTTAAGCAATTTAGTACCAAATATTGAGCCAGAACTTCTTAAGACTAAATTAACAGATAAGTTTGGATGGTTAGCTTCATATCAAAACTTACTCAGAGATTGGAGCCAAATGGTTCAAATGACCCGTTTTGTGGAAACTCAAGTTAAACTTGGTGGACTGAATCAAGAAGTTTTCAGCATTTTTCAACAACACTTAACAATGAAAGTGGATTTTACAGAGGAATTTGCACAGAAAATTCTTAGCTATTTAACACAGGAAATTTCTCAAATCACATCAGGGCGAACATTATTAGCTACTTCTGATGTCTTGGAATCGCTATTTGGTAAATACAAGCATTTTTCTTCTCGTTCTCCTCTTAAACAAATAGGTCAAATATTTTTGAGTATTTGTTTATCAACCATGAATTTGACAACTACTCTTGTGAAAGAAGCATTAGAAACAGTCCGTTTTTTGGATGTTGAAGACTGGGCGACTCAAGTTATTGGTCAATCTATGCTCTCGAAAAGAAGAATTTTGTTTTCTGCCTCAACTAACAACACAGAAACTGCATGAAGAATTTTGAGGGTTTCTCCAACAAAATCAACACCCTAGAATCAAGCCACCAAAGGTTCTATTTGTCGCTAAAGTCAGAGGCGGCACAGAGAAAATCTAATGTGATTGCTTGATT
>NZ_JAAGOG010000054.1:0-41335 GCF_010747425.1 Nostoc sp. UIC 10630 | reverse complement strand
TAGCTAAGGTTTAGCCCGTGCTGAATGAGGAGTGAAGAGTTAGGAGTTACGAATTCTCCTCCTGCTCCCCCTACTCCCCTTCTCCCTCATCTCCCCAATTTCTCAAACAACTTGCTTACTTTATCTAAATCCTTATCTCCAGGTGCGCGTTCTACACCACTAGATAAATCAACGCCACTAGGACTAACCTGACTTAAAGCTTCCAGAATATTATCTGCTGTTAATCCCCCAGCTAAAAACCAAGGGCAATTGGGGTTAAATTGCTCTAATATTTTCCAATCTAAGGTTTTGCCTGTACCACCAAGTTGTTCGGGATGATAGGCATCCAGTAGTAAAGTATCTACATATTTTGTGTAATCAGCCGCCGTGTCCAGATGCTCAAGACTGCGAATTCTAAGTGCTTTAATAATTTCGACATTTGGTAAAGCTTGACGTAATTGGTAGCAAAAATCTGGTAACTCATCCCCGTGTAACTGAACCCCCGTCAACCCAGAATCAACAACTATCTGGCTGATTTCAAGAATACTAGCGTTGGCAAAAACTCCAATTGTGTCAATATTTGCCGGGAGTTCTGCCACGGCTGCCCGAATTTGGGATGTAGTCACGTAGCGAGGTGAGTTTGGTACACAAATAAATCCTAGTGCTGTTGCGCCTAAAGAAGCGATCGCTATAGATTGCTGTGGTTGAGTAATGCCGCAAATTTTAACGCGCATGAAAATATAACAAAATATTTAGAATAATCATTTGAAAAGTCTAAACTATCTCAAAAACTTTTGGGCCTTGTAATTTTATAATCTTGAGGTCTACGATTAACTTTCTGTTTAGGAGACAAAAGCTTGATTTCCTCTATTTTACTAGCAGCAGCTGCAACTGTTCCCGCCACACCTGCGTGGAATCCTACAGTAGGCATTATCATCAGCATCAGTAGCTTAGTAATGGTTTTACTAAGTACTAGGATTGAAAAACCCCTAGTTGGCCCTAAGCTCCCTATCCTGCCAGTCAGTATTCCTACATTTGTTGGTGCAATGGCTTTCGGTCATATTATCGGCATTGGTATCGTTTTAGGACTGACTAACATCGGTCGTCTGTAGTTTTGCGATGATCGCGGCGTTGCTTGTAACGCTGCAATCAATACAAAACTTCTAAAAACGATTTTGGGTAGGGGCAGTAAGGAAGAAATAACTTATGCCCCATGCCCAATACCCCTCTTCACAATTTTGCTCACACGCATTAACTGTAAGCTTCATCCCCACCCTATGAGTACATTGAGGGTGGGAATGATGAATAGTGGCGGATTTTCTGGTATAGTAATTTATCTTGACCATCAATGCCACAAGCGAAAACCAAGCTAATAGGTATATGTTGCATCGCCCTTGGCGTCTCCCCTTGGGAGAAGAAAAATATTTGGGTCTTGGGAACCAGGATCCCTGCCCTTGGAGGGAATGTAAGACCAAAAAAACTACGGAGTTTTTTTGGCTATTCCCGATGAATTGGGAAGCTCAGACTTAAGCCGTAGGCAAGTCTGAGTAGTTCACTTGTCTATTCTAGAAATAAGAGCATTTCGTCACTCGTTACTACCGAATTGATGCTTAATTATAGATGTGTATACGAATATGCATAGCATCTAGGTATAAAAAGTACTGGCGATATCTAGTTTTAGGACAGTGTAATGCAAACAAATTGGAGAATTGGGTCATTATTTGGAATTCCCCTGTTTTTAGACCCGTTATGGTTTGTGATTTTAGGGTTGGCAACCCTTAACTTTGGGGTAGCTTACCAGGAATGGGGTACTGCTATAGCTTGGAGTGCTGGAATAGTTATGGCACTACTACTATTTGGTTCGGTCTTACTACATGAGTTGGGTCACAGCTTGGTAGCCCGATCGCAAGGTATTAAAGTTAATTCAATTACTCTGTTTCTGTTTGGCGGGATTGCTGCTATTGAAGAAGAATCTAAAACTCCTTTCAAAGCCTTTCAAGTAGCGATCGCTGGGCCATTGGTGAGTATCATACTATTTTTCCTGCTCAGTCTGGGAGTTCTTGTAATCCCTGATACTAGTCCACTTAGTATCATGGTTGGAGATTTAGCGAGAATTAACTTGGTGGTAGCACTATTTAACATGATTCCTGGTTTACCTCTAGATGGAGGGCAAGTGTTAAAAGCAGCACTATGGCAAATAACAGGTAATCGTTTTCAAGCCGTACACTGGGCTGCTAGGGCTGGGCAAATTTTGGGTTATGGTGCGATCGCTTTAGGATTTGTTGTAGATTTCTTGACAAGGGAGTTAGCACTTGGTTTGTGGATTGCGCTGTTAGGTTGGTTTGCTGTCCGCAACGCTAACACATACGACAACATGACTACGTTGCAGGAAAGCCTGCTTAAAGTGGTGGCGGCTGATGCGATGACTCGTGACTTTCGGGTTATCGATGCTGACCAGACACTGCGCTCCTTTGCCGATTTATACTTGTTGGAAACCGCTCCTTCACAAGTTTATTTTGCTGCTTCTGATGGACGTTACCGAGGTTTGGTTTCCATTGACGATTTTCGTTTAACCCAAAGGAGTGAATGGGAAACCCAAACCTTACACAGCATTGTGCATCCCCTAACAGAAATACCCACTGTTACTGAAGCAACAACCATAGCTGAGGTAATTAACAAGCTGGAAAATGAGCAGTTACCTCGAATTACTGTACTTTCTCCTGCCGGTGCTGTAGCTGGTGTAATTGACCGGGGAGATATTGTGCGAACATTGGCACAAAAGTTAAATTTACGGCTCACAGACGCAGAAATCAAGCGGATAAAAGAAGAAGGTAGCTATCCGCCTGGATTGCAACTGGGAGTAATAGCGAAGTCAATTGCAAATTAAACGTCATATCCTCGTCATAGTTTTGCAATAGATTTGTCAAAAGCTTGTGTGATATTGAATTTGGTATTTGGTTACAAAATGCTTTTTTTGGGTAAGAGGTAGGATTTCCTACCTTTTTTATTTTTTCAACTAACTTGAATTAGAAAAACCTCTCCCATCGCTTCAGATTATGGGAAAATTAAATTAAAACTTAAAGTGAGTAAAATGTAAGTACATGATATACTACGTCTCTCACTTACCCTGGTTTTATGGCACTGCCAATTGTTGCAATTATCGGACGCCCAAATGTGGGCAAATCCACCCTGGTTAATCGACTCGCCGGGGAACAAACGGCGATTGTCCATGATGAACCGGGAGTGACACGCGATCGCACCTACATGCCAGCTTTCTGGAATGGTCGCGAATTTTTAGTCGTAGACACTGGTGGATTAGTCTTTAATGATGATACCGAATTTCTACCACTGATTCGCCAGCAGGCAATGACAGCCCTGGCTGAAGCCTGTGCCGCAATTTTTGTCGTCGATGGTCAAACAGGCCCCACATCGGCAGACCAAGAAATCGCCGAATGGATGCGTCAACAACGCGTACCTGTGCTACTAACTGTAAATAAATGTGAATCTCCTGACCAAGGCTTAATGCAAGCTGCCGAGTTTTGGGAATTGGGTTTGGGCGAACCATACCCCATCTCCGCGATTCATGGTAGTGGCACAGGAGAGTTACTCGACGAGTTAGTTAATCACATACCTGCTGTTGAAGACATCCCAGAAACTAATGAAATCAAAGTAGCAATTGTGGGTCGCCCAAATGTGGGCAAATCGAGCTTACTCAATTCTTTTGTTGGCGAAGAAAGGGCAATTGTCAGCCCAATTTCTGGCACAACCCGCGATGCTATTGATACCGTCATTGAACGAGAGGGACAAACCTACCGCTTAATTGACACCGCCGGCATTCGCAAAAAGAAACACATAGAATACGGTACAGAATTCTTTAGTATTAACCGTGCTTTCAAAGCGATTCGTCGCGCTGACGTGGTTTTATTAGTACTAGATGCTGTAGATGGAGTCACAGAGCAAGACCAAAAATTAGCTGGGCGGATTATCGAAGAAGGTCGAGCTTGCATCATCGTCGTTAATAAGTGGGATGCTGTCGAAAAAGACTCTTACACAATCTACGATTACGAAAAAACTCTGCAATCACGGTTACATTTTACCGAATGGGCAGAAACAATTTTTGTGAGTGCCTTGTCGGGACAACGGGTAGAAAAAATTCTAGAGTTGGTGAAAACGGCGGCTGAATCACACAAACGGCGTGTCAGCACATCAGTTATTAATGAAGTCTTAACAGATGCCGTTAGCTGGCATTCACCGCCAGCATCCCGTGGTGGTCGTCAGGGCAAGATTTATTATGGTACACAAGTAAGTAGCCAGCCACCAACGATCGCACTATTTGTCAATGATTCCAAACGCTTCAACGACAACTACCGCCGATACATTGAACGTCAATTCCGGCAACAGCTAGGATTTAAAGGCACGCCAATTATTTTACTGTGGCGCAGTAAAAAAGTCCGGGATGCCGAAATTGGTAATGTTAATAGAGCAACTCGCGTCAAATTAAGTTAGGAGACGCGATAAATCGCGTCTGTACAAGAGTTATGAGTTAAAGTCAGAATTGCTTGCTAACTATAAAACCCTATCGACTAGAGTTTGATAGCGACACAAGGTAGAAAGTTATGAGTTTAAGTCAACACTCATAACTCCTTACTCCTAACTCTTTACTTTTAACTCTTAACTCTAAAATGGATTTATTGCGATCGCTGCCACTTGGACTTTATTTAGAACAACCCCAAACTTGGCTGCATAAAATCGATCCGCGAGTCAAGTTCGCCTGGTTGATGAGCTTTTTAACAAGCTATGTTTTAGCTAACAACTTTTGGCGGGTGCTGCTGGTGGTGCTATTGATTATTGCCACCTTGATTGCTAGGATTCCCCGGCGAGTATGGCAGCAACAAATGGGCTGGCTATTAATGCTATCGTTTTTTGTCTTAGCGATCGGAGCCATCAGTCCTGATGGAATGGGTGTAGATTATCAGCCACGCCTGCCAGCTAATGAACAAATATTAACCCAGCAACCATTATCCAAAAATATTGTTCCAGAGCAAACAAGTAATAACAAAAAATACAACTATGTGCTATTGCAGAAAGGCCCAGTCAAAGTAACTCGCCGCTCCTTGGATTTGGCAGTACGGCTGAGTACAATTATATTTACCGTAATTTACAGCACCAACCTTTATCTGCTAACAACCGCACCAGAAGAAATCACATCTGGCATAGAAAGCTTAATGCAACCCCTACGACGCTTCAAATTGCCTGTCACAGAAATTGCTTTAACTTTAACCTTGTCTTTGCGCTTTATTCCTCTAGTTTTAGAAGAAGTGCAAAACTTATTTCGCTCTGTGATGACAAGGGCAATTAATTGGAAAAAGCTGGGATTGAAAGGAGGCTTCAAAGTTTGGATGACAGTCGCAGAGAGATTGTTAGAAAATCTGCTCTTACGAGCCGATCAAATGGCGAATGCAATGATGGTGCGGGGTTTTACCAGTCCCAACGAGCACCGAGTGCAGTGGCACGACTTACGATTCAAAGGGCGTGACTGGCTTGCTATTGCAACTTTAATTGTATTCTGGGGAATACGGCTAGCTATAGGAACTCAGGTCTAATTTTGCACCCAGAAAATGGTAAGAGGTAGTATTTTCTTTTCGCGCTTTCTCATCTCCCCTTTACAGGCGCTTGATTAGGTTGTCTAGACTACAATGTGGTATCAATACTTTTCGGTTAAGGGGGAAAGGGGAAAGGGAAAGGGTTTGAATTTCCCTTTCCCCAGACCAAAAGAGAGATTATTGGGTTTAACCGAAAAGTATTGAATGTGGTATGGGAAATTGAACAGTTATCTCACCAGAAAATTGATCCCATACCATTTTACGTAGCTTTTTAGTTTGAATCAGATTGTTTTCCTATTTTAGATTGCGTGCAACAAGTTTTTAGCTAACCATCCAGTGTGCAAGTGGGTGCGGGAAGTGTCGCAGACAGCGATCCTGAATAAAGCATGGTATGAATCTCTGCACAAAGCCCAGGCACAATTGACAATGCTGAATAGGGAATAGTTTTTTTCTAGTCCCCATTCCCCATTCCCCATTCCCCATTCCCCATTCTCCAATTCCCACTTAAGTTAGCTATTTTGTGCCATTTAGCAATAGTTGTGGCAGTATGGAAAGAAGTTGAAAAGTTCGCTGTTGTCGTTGGGAGCTTCAAAGGGTGTTTTCCCTTGCTACGTCGAACTTTTAACAAGAGGATCAAGACTATCTTGTACCTTGTCCCTACAAATTGGTAAATTGAAGTCACCAAAGCAGATGGTGATGTTTCTCAACCAGCCTCTACTCTCTGAATCCACGCTTTGCGGCTTCTGTTGTACCATTTCGCTTCACTACCACTAGCTTCATCTGCCAATTAGAAACTAGATCAAGGTCTTCGTAACCGCAGTTTTGCATTTTAAGCAAATATTCTGACGAATGTTGGTATTATCGTCTGAATGTTTGTAATTCACTGCGAAAAGATATATATACTCCCACCTTGACTACACCTTGACTCTTAAATGAATCCAGAAAACGCAGAAACTTACATAAACCATCCAACTTGGGGTTTACTCTACAAAATCTGTATGGTTGATGAAACCCAGGATTTGTTCACTACACTTTATGCCCAGCGCCTGTTTTTTTTGGTCGCAAATGACGTTAAAGGTGTCAAATTCCAGCCAATAGGAAGGACTGAGGCTAGAATGATGTTGGAAAACCGCTTACGTACCCTGCGGCGCAGTGGACATTCTCAGGAGTACGATCAACTTCAAAGTGTTTTCCAACGCACCTTCCAATGAACAGTTCGATTTCCGAACGTATTGTTTCCATTCGTTCATCCCTACCAACTTCAGTCAAATTGATTGCTGTTAGCAAACAAGTTTCTGCCCAGGCCATTCGGTCTGCATACTCCGCAGGGATTCGTGATTTTGCAGAGAGTCGCATCCAAGAAGCCGCCAGCAAACAAGCCGAGTTGCAAGACTTACCAGATATTACCTGGCACTTTATTGGACATTTGCAAAGCAATAAAGCCAAAAAAGCCATCGAACAATTCCCTTGGATTCACTCCGTGGACAATTTGAAGCTGGCACAGCGCTTAGATCAATTAGCCCAACAGCTAGGAGTGAGTCCCCAGGTTTGCCTGCAAGTGAAAATTCTCCCCGATCCCAACAAGTCTGGTTGGAGTGTGCCAGAACTTTTGGCTGATTTACCCACACTCGATCAATACAAAAATTTACAAATTCAAGGTTTGATGACAATTCCACCTTCAGGATTAAACGATCCCGAAATTTTGAATGTATTTAATCTCAATCGTGAGCTAGCAAAGAAAATCCAGGAGCAAAACTGGTCGCACATAAAAATGCAGCAACTATCTATGGGTATGTCAGGCGACTACGAACTGGCAGTGCAAGCAGGCGCAACGATGGTACGATTAGGAACAATTTTGTTTGGCGATCGCTCTTAGCCCTCGAACGTCAGCTTTTCAGGTCAGTATTAATAGAGATCAGGATTTGATGACAAGAATTTTGTAAGAGACTGGTGCAATTAGAAACAAAGGATATAGTATTGACAAGAGCAATCGCCAAGGGAAAATGGGGTATAAAGAACTTTCCTTCGGATAAACCTTAGGATATAATCTTGACTCATTATTATGTTTAGGCGATGCACAGACCTTTCCAATAAGTGTCAGTTCATCGCCAAAACCCGTAGTATGGGCTACAAATAGCAATATACTTGCTGAAGTATCCACCCATGTAGCGTAGTTTACTACTGTAGGCATCGCTCCTATCTCAATAAATCCTAAACCAAGTCAATACGGCTATTCGCACCAGGAGAGTACACAGACAATGAACAACATCTTTTCCAAACTCAGAGACTTTGTAGGTCTAAATGAGCAAGTGGAATACGAATATTACGAAGAAGAACCAGAAACAGATAATAATAATTACCAAAATCTGTATCAGCAAGAAAATCCCCAACCCCCAGCCCCACAAGAGAGCGCAACCGCTCAGAATCGACGCTGGCGGGAACCAGTGCCTACAATGGGAGATGATATCGCAGCAGGTTCAAAGCCAATGGGGAATGTGATTGGTATGCCAGGAGCAATTAACGGAATTTCGGAAGTTTTAGTCCTCGAACCACGCACCTTTGAAGAAATGCCCCAGGCAATTCAAGCGTTGCGAGAACGGAAGTCAGTGGTATTAAATCTGACAATCATGGACCCAGACCAAGCACAACGGGCAGTAGATTTTGTTGCAGGTGGTACTTACGCACTAGATGGACATCAAGAGCGCATCGGTGAGAGCATCTTCTTGTTTACACCAAGCTGTGTCCAAGTTAGCACCCAAGGTGGCGTTCTTCATGAAGTACCACAACCGCCAGCACGTCCTTCTCGGCCTACAGGTTCTCCAAATCAAACCTGGGGCAACGAAACTAACCGGATGGCACAATAGAGTTAAATTAGTTGTTAGTCCTTTGTCCTTTGTCATTTATCTCGGGTTTTGATCGTAGTGACAAATGACAAACGACAGAGGACTAATGACAAATGACTAACGATCAATGACTATAAAATTTGGTTTAATTGGTGGTGGGGTAATGGGAGAAGCGCTCTTATCCCGCCTTATCGCGCGTGGAATTTATCAATCATCAGAAGTCATAGTTAGCGAACCGCTACCTTCACGTCTAGATTTTTTACAACAGCAATACGATGTTGCTGTGACGACAGATAATAGTGAGGTTTTCACCCAAGCCAAAGAAGTTGTATTTTTGGCAGTGAAACCGCAGGTGTTCAGCGCGATCGCTCAAGAATTAGCAGATATTGATATTATTAATAGAGAACAATCACCCCTAATAATTTCCATATTGGCGGGTGTGCCCTTAAGTCAGCTAGAAGCTGCATTTGTGCAATTGCCAGTTATCAGAGCAATGCCCAACACCCCAGCCACTGTGGGAGCAGGAATTACCGCTATTTGTTTAGGTGCATATACCAATACTAAGCATCACCAAATAGCACAACAAGTTTTTTCTGCTGTGGGCGAAGTTGTGGAAGTCTCAGAAGGGCTGATGGATGCAGTTACAGGGCTATCTGGTAGCGGCCCCGCTTACGTGGCGCTGCTAATAGAATCACTTGCTGATGGCGGAGTATCCGCAGGTTTACCTAGAGCAATTGCCAATCAATTAGCATTGCAAACCGTATTGGGAACAGCGAAACTGTTGTATGAAACCAAAATGCACCCAGCAGAACTTAAAGATCGCGTTACCAGTCCCGGTGGTACAACCATTGCAGGAATTGCCAAGCTAGAACAGGCAGGATTTCGTTCAGCTTTAATTGAAGCAGTGAAAGCTGCCACAGAGCGATCGCAAGAACTGGGAAAATAAATAAGAGTCCTTTGTCATTCGTCTTTTGTCCTTTGTCCTTTGTGAAAAACTAATTACTAATGACTAATGACGAATGACCAATAACGAAGTTGACAAAAGACTCGTTAGTATAGTAAACAATCTGGTTGCAAATGTGATTGAGTGAATTATCCTGCGCCGTCTCCAGAACTTGACTTAGGGTCTATATTTCCCTTTGATCTGGATCAGTTTCAAAAAGAAGCGATCGCGTCCCTAAACGCTGGACGCTCCGTAGTCGTGTGTGCGCCCACAGGTTCGGGCAAAACATTAGTCGGGGAATACGCCATTTATCGCGCCCTGTCGCGAGGAAAACGTGTATTTTATACTACTCCCCTAAAGGCGCTGTCGAATCAAAAATTACGTGACTTTCGAGAAAAATTTGGGTTTGATCAAGTCGGACTGTTAACTGGAGATGCCTCCATTCACAGGGATGCACCGATTTTAGTGATGACCACAGAAATTTTCCGAAATATGCTCTATGGCACACCCATCGGGCAAGTCGGCATCTCATTAGTAGACGTGGAAGCGGTGATACTTGATGAGTGCCACTACATGAACGATCGCCAGCGCGGTACAGTTTGGGAAGAATCCATCATTTATTGTCCCCGGGAAGTGCAACTGGCAGCCCTCTCAGCAACGGTTGCCAACAGCGATCAACTCACCGATTGGTTAAATCGCGTTCACGGTCCAACAGACCTGATTTACTCTGATTTTCGCCCAGTTCCCTTAGAATTTCACTTTTGCAATCCCAAAGGGTTATTTCCCCTGTTGAATGATAGCAAAACCAAAATTAACCCCCGCCTGCTTCAGAAGAAGAAGGGCAGAGGGGGAGAAAGGGACAGGGGAAGAAATGGTAGACCGGAAGCTCCTGGCATAATCTATACCTTGAGCCAGTTAGAGCAACGAGATATGCTACCTGCGATTTACTTCATTTTCAGCCGCCGGGGATGTGATAAAGCGGTGGCGGAAGTGGGTGATTTATGGCTGGTAAATAACGAAGAGTCCCAGATATTGCGGCAACAGATTGATGACTTTTTAGCCCGCAATCCTGAAGCCGGGCGTTCTGGACAAATTGCACCCCTATACCGGGGAATTGCTGCCCACCACGCCGGGATTCTGCCTGCATGGAAAGCACTGGTAGAAGAACTATTTCAGCAAGGGCTGATTAAAGTAGTATTCGCCACGGAAACACTGGCCGCGGGAATTAATATGCCCGCTCGGACAACGGTAATTTCTACCCTTTCCAAGCGGACTGACACCGGACACCGCCTGTTAAATGCTTCCGAATTCTTGCAAATGGCGGGACGAGCAGGCCGTCGGGGGATGGATAAACAAGGTCATGTGGTGACAGTCCAAACTCCCTTTGAAGGAGCCAAAGAAGCGGCATATTTGGGGACATCCAAGCCAGATCCCTTGGTAAGCCAGTTTACGCCCAGTTATGGCATGGTACTCAACTTGCTGCAAACCCACACCCTAGAGCAAACCAGGGAACTGATAGAGCGCAGTTTTGGGCAGTACATGGCGACATTGCATTTAAGACCAGAATACGATGAGATTGCCGAACTGGAAAAACAATTAGCTCAACTACATGAGCAAATCGCCGCCGTTGATGAAAATGAACTGGCTATTTATGAAAAATTGCGGCAACGTTTGAAAGTAGAACGCCAAATATTAAAAACCCTGCAAGAGCAAGCACAGGAAGATAGAAAAGAAGAATTAGGGATGATGTTAGACTTTGCAGTGTCAGGAACTCTGTTGAGTCTCAAAGGCAAAAACATCACAGTGTCTTCACCCGTAACCGCAGTGTTAGTGGGAAAATCGCCTGGTTCTGGTCAAGCTCCCTACTTGGTATGCTTGGGGCATGATAATCGCTGGTATGTGGCAACCACAGGAGATGTAGTCGATTTGTATGCCGAATTACCACGCATTGAAGTGTCACCGGATTTACTACCACCCCCAGAGATGCCTTTGAAGCCAGGACAGTCACGCCGTGGTAACGAAGAAAGCTTTGCGATCGCTGTACGTATTCCCAATCCGGTAGAATCTTTGCATCTGGCACCAGAAGTAGCAGAACAACTAAGTCGCACTGCTGCTGTCCAAGAGCAATTAGAAGCTCATCCCCTACATCAATCAGGCAATGCTGCCACGCTTTTCAAGCGTCGCGCCAAATATGTCGAACTAGAAGCCGAACTCGAACAGTTACAAGGGCAAGTAGAGCAACAGTCACAACGTCATTGGGAAGAATTTCTCAATTTAATCTTAATTCTGCAACACTTTGGCGCTTTAGATAACTTAGTGCCCACCCAATTAGGGCAAATTGCTGCCGCCATTCGGGGTGAGAATGAATTGTGGTTGGGTTTGGTATTCGCTAGTGGTGAATTGGACAACTTAGATCCCCACCATTTAGCCGCCGCCGCCGCCGGTTTGGTGATGGAAACACCCCGCCCAGATAGCAAGGTGAATTTTGAGCTTAGTAATGAAGTGGCAGAAGCCTTAGCAAAATTGCGGGGAATTCGTCGCCAAATGTTCCAACTACAACGGCGGTATAACGTAGCGCTACCTATATGGTTGGAGTTTGAGTTAATTGCCATAGTAGAACAATGGGCGCTAGGAATGGAGTGGACAGAACTCTGCGAAAACACCACCTTGGACGAAGGCGATGTGGTGAGAATTCTCCGCCGGACGTTGGATTTATTATCACAAATACCCCACGTTCCCCATTTACCAGACTCTTTCCAGCGTAATGCTTATCGGGCAATGCAGTTGATTGATAGATTCCCTGTAAATGAGGTGGTGGAATAAACAGCACACTCTTAGGCACAGAGAGTCTTTGATAATTTATTTGCGTCTTTTTCTTTCAGGACTACGCAAAACTAGACATTTACATTTTAGGGGCAATTCATGAATTGCCCCTAAGAACTGTCCCAAGAATGAATTTAAATTTAATAGTAGTGGTACGTAGTTAAAAATGCTTTTTTGGTTTCGTATATCTTCTATACGTAATTAATCACATGTATTTAACAGAAGTTGTAGTCGCTATCAGCGCTATTCAACCTTAGTACACCAAGTTTCCAGTACCCTGCAACTGACGCAAAGAATTTATACATAATGGACAGTCGCATCCAAATACTTTGATTGCTGCATCACTTTCCTCTTCAGTAAAGTTCAACATGGCAACATTCTGATCTGATACTGATGTGACAATAGTTGCAGAACGGGTAGAGGTATACGGTTTTGTTCTCTCTGAATCTCGAATGCACACAAAATCTTTTCCACCATGTGGGTTAGTGATACAGGTACGACCGTCTTCTGTGTGCAGTAATCGCTGTGTAATACTACCACCACTAGCATGAGCAGGATGAAATGCCACCAGCGTAGACATCATCGACACAAAGATTGAGGAAGTGGAAAGCAAATTCAGAAGAATTTTTTTATTCATAGATTTCCTTGAGAAAATTGTCTACTAGCTTAGGGTATTCGATTCACTTTCAAACTTCAAGTGGGTTTCCCCTAAGAATAGCTAGCTTGACACTTGTTATTTAAGAAAGTTCCATATCTACCAAGTTTGATCGCAAAGTAGTTGTCATAGAAAAATTAAGCAGTCAAACAGGATTGAAGTTTATGGATTAAGACCTTTGAAATCTTATACAAAGCGATAAATTGCTCACCACAAACAAAAATTATATTTTAGATGATTCTACAAAATTGATAACTAATATAGCTATTTTTATAGAATTATAAATCTTAATCTGAACCAAAAAACAGCTTAGGTATTTAGTAAGAAATCTGATATAGATTCTCATTCTTAAATGTTCAACTTGTAAAAATCTATTTTTTTTATTACATTTGGAAAAAGACTCATATACCAAGTAATTTACTAGCCTCAGCACAAAAAATGAAGCAAAAACTACATTCAGAATCTTCAAGTTGTTGCAACGGTGAACACAACCATCATGAGAATCATAACCATGATCATAATCACACTCATGATGAGAATCATAACCATGACCACAATCACGATCACGGTGGAGAATTAAATCTAAAAAATGAGATATTGCCTTTGGTAGCAATTTTAAGTTTATATGTGCCTGGTGTAATTTTTGAAAATCAATTACACAATACATTCTACTCAATAGGTGAATATCTGCTTTTCATCCCTGCCTATTTATTGAGTGGATGGAGTGTTTTAAAAACGGCTGGACGCAATATACTTAAAGGTAAATTATTTGATGAAACTTTTTTGATGACAGTAGCGACACTAGGGGCGATCGCAATTCATAAATTGCCCGAAGCTGTTGGAGTCATGCTATTTTATAAAATTGGCGAATTGTTCCAGGATATTGCTGTTAGTCGTTCCCGTAGTTCCATCAAAGCCTTATTGGAAGTCCGCCCAGACTATGCAAATATCCAAATAGAAGGGGAACTAAAAAAAGTCCGCCCAGAAACAGTAAATATTGGAGATATTATCGTCGTCAAACCGGGCGAGAAGATTCCCTTGGATGGCGAGATTATAGATGGAAATTCGCAAGTTGATACATCTGCATTAACTGGAGAATCTGTACCGCGAACAGTGAGGCTAGGTGAAATAGTTTTGGCTGGGATGATAAATAAAATGGGTGTTCTCAGCATTAGAGTCACCAAACTATTTGATGACTCTGCTATTGCCAAGATTTTAGACTTGGTGCAAAATGCCAAAAGCAAAAAAGCAGAGACAGAAAAATTCATTACTAAATTTGCCCGATATTATACGCCAATAGTAGTTTTTATATCTCTAGCAGTTGCTTTATTAGCTCCTTTATTCATTTCTGGTGCGAGTTCTTCAGAATGGATTTATCGTGCCTTAATTTTGCTAGTTATTTCCTGTCCGTGTGGACTCGTTATCAGTATTCCGTTAGGTTACTTTGGAGGAGTGGGAGGTGCAGCTAGACGGGGTATTTTGGTTAAAGGCTCTACTTTTTTAGATACTCTAAATGCAGTCAACACAGTTGTATTTGATAAAACTGGAACGTTAACTAAAGGCGTATTTAAAGTAGTAAAAATAGTAGCATTAAATGGTTACAATGAAACAGAATTGCTGCAATTAGCCGCCCAAGTAGAATCGCACTCAAATCATCCCATTGCTCAATCTATCCTTAAGGCTTATGGCAGAAAGATTGATGAATTTGAGGTGAGAGATTATGAAGAGATTGCAGGCTATGGAATTAGAGCCAAGGTTGAAAATAGGGTCGTGATAGCGGGAAGCGATCGCCTACTCCACAAAGAGAATATTGCTCATGATAATTGCCAGTTAGAGGGAACAGTTGTTCATTTAGGAGTGGATAATATTTACGCTGGTTATATTGTCATTGCTGATGAACTCAAAGAAGATGCGAGACACGCTATTCAAGCACTCAAGCGAATGGGTGTAGAAAGAACAGTAATGTTGACAGGAGATAATCAAGCGATCGCTTCCCGAATTGCCGAACAGCTAGGCATAGATACTTACGAAGCAGACTTATTACCAGAAGAAAAAGTTAATGCCATTGAGAAATTACTCAGCACCGCCGGCAAGCATGGTAAAGTTGCCTTTGTTGGGGATGGTATTAATGATGCACCAGTGATTGCCAGAGCCGATGTTGGGATGGCAATGGGTGGCTTAGGTTCAGATGCAGCCATCGAAACTGCTGATATTGTTATCATGACAGATGCGCCATCAAAGGTAGCAGAAGCAATACAAATCGCCAGAAAAACAAGGCAAATTGTTTGGCAAAATATTGGCTTTGCTTTAGGAATTAAAGCTGTGTTTATTGGATTGGGTATTTTAGGTATAGCGACAATGTGGGAAGCTGTCTTTGCTGATGTTGGAGTAGCATTGCTGGCAATTTTAAATGCAACTAGAGCGATGAAATAAAATTTTTGGAAAATCGGGAATCTGGAGTTGGTAAATTGTAGTAGTTAAACTATGAGTACGTTTGACTCATAGTTTAACTACCCAAGAATAGAACCGATGAATTCATCAATCAAAGGCATTGCTACAGCTACTTTAGCTTTATTACTAAACTATTCAGCAAACCCAGCCTTTGCACTACCCCAGAAAATAAATCATCCAATTACTGTTGCTAAATCGCAATTATTAACAAACACCTTGATTGTTCCTGGCGAACGAGTGGGACCAATAACACGCACAACCACCAAGCAAGATTTAGTGAAGCTGTTTGGTGCATCCCATCTCGTTGATAAAACCATTTCCGGTGCTGAAGGAATAGGGAGTTTCGCTGCTACTCAGGTAAACCTAAATCAGGGGCGATGTCTAACGACAAGCTGCTCCGCATCTACGCTCTTAGTAGTTTGGAGTGATAATACTCGTACTAAACCTTTAGATGTGCGTAACCTGGGTTCAGCTTGGAAAACCCGCGAAGGTATCGGTGTTGGAACCCCATTGAGCGAGTTACGCAAGAAATTAGGTAATTTTAAACTTTATGGATTGGCGTGGGATTACGGCGGTACGATTTTGTTGGATAGTAGTAAATTATCCCGTTATCAAGGCAAACTGATTTTACGAGTAGACGCTGCTCCCAATGCTTACGAAAAGTTTGCCAATGACTACCAAGCTGTTTCTGGGGATAGTACTTTTTCCTCCAGCAATCGCCATTGGAAACCTTTGGGAATCACACTTACAGAAATTATCGTTGTGCTGAACCCACGTCAGTAGTAGTATGCTAAACATCGGTTTGCTTGCTATGGTGTAGGAAGAATCTGGAGGCGACGTTTTATACTAAGTTTAGAACTAGTAAATTACTGTGCCCAGTGAATAAACTATCGGGATGTGCCAATTAAGAATTGAGTCAAGATGCGTATAATTGCATCTAAGCAGTTAGAGAGGAATTGCGATCGCAGTTGGCATCGGGTAAGTTTTAGGAAAATGCGATCGCATTCTTCACCCACCGTATGACGAACCAAAGCTTTACCAACGGTTATCCCTTACTCATTAGCGTAAATGCAGATTTACCTGTCACGCTCAAAGATACAAAGGCTATAGTAAATATACTGTTTGATAGCGATCGCGCTGCCTATCCAGTAGAAAAACTTACATTTGAGTCTGCATTATAATCATAAGACTTATGTAAATATACAGTTATTTAGCGCATCGAAATTACGATTTTCTCACCCAGAAAACAAGGAAAATACAGATATTCCGCTAATTGGTGTTTGTTTATACTATTTCAAATTTTTGTAATCGTTATACTCATAACTTAGGTTCTACCTGGGAATTAGGAAGTGGCTTTGCCACTTCTTTTTATTAATTTAGGAACCCAGTAAAAATAAATTAAAAGTTAAAAGTAATTTCTTGAACTTTTAACTTTTATTAGCTGTTATATCATGTCCATTTAATTGACCATAAAATAATTATTCTGTCAAGCTATGGCTTTGTAAGCTTCAACAGAATTTTGGTCAATATAGACATGATATTAATCATTACTCGTTGTATCTTGCCATCTCTCACGCTTGGGCTTGCTCTCTACATCGCGCGATCGCGCTTCTTGCCAAGTCCCCCACATTAGAGATTGCTGCCTTTCAACATGGTTAATAAACTGCATGATTGACTGATCTGCTTTGATTGGAGTTTTCAAATCAAACTTAATTGTTTGGACAATCTTGATGTCACCCATGAGAAAAAATTTACCTGCAATCTTAGTCAGCCATAACACAACTCGATTGGATAACCAACCAAAAAATCCTTTACGTTTCTTAGTAATTAACAGGATTTGACCTTCAGCTTTTCCACCTTCATGGAGGCGAACTGCAAACATTGTGTGGATATGGAAGAAATCGGGGCCAAGTGTCACAATGCCAATGCTACCGTACCAATAGCAAATACTGTAAGTTATGGCATTTTTGTAGAAAAGACGGATGAGTTTAATGAAAGATGAATTCTCTTTAATGTTTGTAGTGTTACTGAAGATAATTGCATTTTCGTTCAGTTCCTGTCTTTCAAAAATAATTTCTATTGGCAGTTTGTGGACTGTATTGATATGTTGAGTATCAATCGCATTAATCATCACCACATTGGGATGGCAGTTCATCACAAAGTGAGAATGGATAGCGATATCACACTCTTTTTGTTCTAATTCGGGAATAAAAGGTAGGGGTTGTTGTGGTATTTCTCCAGTCCAAACCCAAATCATGCCGTACTTTTCAGCAGTGGGCCAACTTTGTAACTTTAGGGAAGGTGGTGTATCTAAACATGGAATATCAATACACATCCCTTCAGCATCAAACTTCCAGTGATGGAAGAAACAACGGAGTGCATTACCCTCAACTTTGCCTTCAGCAAGATGAGCGCCCATGTGGGGACAGTAGGCATCAAAGGTAGTTACTCTTCTGTCCTTACCACGGTAAATCACTAGTTCTCTGCCCAAAATCGTGACAGGTTTTACTTCACCCACCCGCAGATTTCGAGAGGGTATTACCCAATACCATCCTTCAATAAAACGTTCTGGATTATTGAAAGTTTTAGGTTTACGGGTTGAGCTAGAAGTCTGCGAGTTGAGATTCATTTTTATGGTTTCACTTGAGGTGAAGCAGTTGATCTAGAAGTAACATGCGAACTAAAAAAAAACAGTTACTTTCAGTACCATGAGAAATAGTAACTCAACAAATAGATAAAATTCGAGGAGTAAAACATTGAGTAAATTAGATTAAAAATGTTAAAACTATACTAGTTAATTATTAGATGGTATCAGCCAATATCTATTATGAATAGATATCTGAAAAATCAAAACTTAGTAATATCTCTAATTAAATAAAAATTTCAACTACTGGCACCAAGATTTGGCTAAACTCTCATCTGAATTCAGAAGTTAGTATAAATATGTAATAATAATTACAATATTTGGGAAAATCTGCCGTGTTAACTCAGGAGACAAAACTGCTTTTAATTGGTCAGGTAACAGATATAAGCGGAATCCCTATCAGGACAATTCGCTATTACGAGAGTTTAGGTTTAATCAAATCATCAAGACGAACAGAGGGAGGCTTCCGCCAGTTTTCATTGGATGTGCTGACTCGTCTAGCCTTCATTAAAAGGGCACAAAATCTTGGTCTGAGCTTAGAGGAGATTGGAAATATTCTTCAGGTCTATGACCAAGGGCAAGCTCCCTGTGGTGAAATCAAAGAAAAGCTCCAGGACAAGCTTTTGCAAATTGATCGCCAAATCGATCAGTTGTTAACTTTGCGATCTGAAATAAAGGGATTACTTTCAGGCTGGAAGAATATCGGCGACCAGTATGAAGATACAATTTGTCCCATTATTCAAAATATCCCTCAGTGCTGAGAAACAGAAAAGAAGACAGAGGAGGCAGCAGGAGCAAACTGATGACAGCACATATCCTTTTAGTGGAAGATGAAGTCAAACTAGCACGATTTGTCGAGTTAGAGCTAAGTAGCGAAGGATACCAAGTAAGTGTAGCTCATGATGGGATTGCCGGTCTTACCCTAGCGCGAGACTCATCGCCAGATTTAGCGATTCTAGATTGGATGTTACCAGGTTTAACAGGTTTAGAAATTTGTCGCCGTTTGCGAGCAACAGGTAGTACAGTACCAGTAATTTTATTGACAGCAAAAGATGAAGTGAGCGATCGCGTCGCCGGATTAGATGCGGGAGCCGATGATTATGTAGTTAAGCCCTTCAGCATTGAGGAATTACTAGCTAGAATTCGCGCCCATCTGCGCCGCACGCAAGAAACAGCCGAAGATTTGCTGCAATTTGAAGATTTAAGCTTAAATCGCCGCACCCGTGAAGTTTTTCGGGAAAAACGAACCATTGAGTTAACAGCAAAAGAGTTTGACTTATTAGAATATCTCCTCTCACATCCCCGTCAGGTGTTTACTAGAGATCAAATTTTAGAGAAAGTTTGGGGTTACGATTTCATGGGTGATTCTAATATTATTGAAGTATATATTCGTTATCTGCGACTCAAATTGGAAGAGAATAATGAAAAGCGTTTGATTCATACAGTCCGTGGTGTAGGCTATGCACTACGGGAACAATCATAATGGCTTGATGAGTTCGACAAAAAGCAAAACTTGAAAGAAAACAGAGGATTATGAATAAAAAATGGGCTGTTAAACGGCTAACAGTAAATCTCACCGCTGAGGAAATGAAGAAACTTGAACACTACTGTGCTTTGACAGGAAGACCAGCAACAGACGTAATTCGAGAATTACTCCGATCTCTTGAGGTTGACAATACTAAAAACTCTGAAATGGCAACAGCAGACTCAAAAACAACAGTTGGTAGTGGGTCAAAATCACAGTAACTATTCACCTGAATATCCCGCCTAATCTCAAAAATCTGCTAACTATCTTGAATTACCAATAGGACTCAAGGCAATACTTCTCGGTTAAAGGAAAAGGGTAAGGGTTTAAATTCATCCCTTACCCTTGTTCCCTTAAACTTTTCTCAGAACATACTCCTAATAGTGGGGCATAGCTATTTATAGAACCTAATACTGCTTGGGTTTTGGATTTTAAACTGAAATTTGGTTTGGGGAAAAGGTTGCTGGGTTTGGATTAAAGGTTTTTCTTTCCCCTTTGCCATTCCCCTTTTCTCCTTAACCGACAAGTATTGAGGGCAATCTGAGTTTATTCTCGTTGCTGCCTGGGTCATTGAGCGGTCAAGTCGCTTCTCTACGAGACGCTCTTGCTAGCTTGCTTCTATCTAAGAGTACGCTCCAATTAAAAATTATTAATTAAAAATTGCAAGATGCTCTTGCAAAAAATACTAATTAGACAGTCAAGGGGCAGGTATATAAAATTAATACCTTTTTTCTTTGCCATGTCTTAACAAGCATATATTTTGGGCATCATAATTCCAAGCTGAATACATGAGCTAGCAGCCAGAAAACTCTTTGGCAGCAAGTTTTTTATTTACAACTATAGTATTGACCTATGGCAGATAATTTTATACTTTATTTCTTTATTTCTCGACATAGTTCGTACACTGGGTTGATTTGGAGATGCCTACAGATTCAATTGGGAGTAATCTGTAGCGTAGGTATTTGGACATTATCAGAAGCTAAGTTACAAGCTACCCAAGCACATCAGATCTGGAAATCACCTTCAGAATTGATTGAGGGAGTCACCAAAGTAAATCCTGAGCCAACACCTATTTTGATGGCGGCACCCGAAAACTTCAATCCTGATTTGCAATTACGGCCAGCGCTACCCGAACTCCCGCAGAATTCTAGTCCACCAAAAACTTCCACCGAACCAAGAACGCCGAATGCAGTTTTGGAAAGCATTCATACGGACTATCGCTATGACACAGATAACTTTGGCCAAACCAATTTCTTTTTTGAACCAACGGTTCAGTTTCGATTGAGTAATGGCAATAAAATATTTGTGAAAACAGGTTTTAACTTATTTGAACAACGCGGTGTTGAATCAATTACGAATTTTCCCTTGCAAGTTGGATGGCAAGGAAAAATTGGTCAAGTGACTCTGCAAACAGCAGCCGGAGTCGATGTCTTCAATCGTTTACCTACAGCTATCAATCTCAATGCTAAGGTGGAGGCTCCCATTTCGCCACCGCAAGTTTCGTCATCAGGTCGATTGCTATCGGTAGTAGTACTATCAGGTAATTTAGAACAAGGCCCTTATAAATCCAATGCCCGAACTTTAGCAAATCAAATTACTGCTTGGCGATTTGGGCCTGATTTATACTGGCAAATTGACGGTAACACCAGCTTGTTTTCATCATTGCGTTTAGGTAGTTACAACGATGGTAATTCCGAGGTGCAGTCATTTAGTCGGCTAGAACGCAAGTTCGGACAGTTTTCTCTGGCAGCTAACTTATTCAATTTGAGTTTCAATCGCGATTTAGAACGCACAAGTGGCTATTTTTCCCCACCAGATTTTCTGGTTTACAACGCTGAGGTGGCTTGGGAAGGAGATATTGCTAATTTCTTACGCTGTCGCCTCGCTGCCAACTTAGGACAGCAGCGACTTAAAGGAGAATTTGATAACGCCAATACCTATCAAACACGCTGTACGGTAAAGGTTTCACCAAATATAGAGGCAGACCTTGGCTATAGCTTTAGTAATGTCCGAAATCAAGAAACCGGGGGAAGTGCTTACGGTGGTAATTCCTTGACAGGACAGTTGCGAGTCAAATTTTAGTAGTCACTGATAAGGCTGAAGAATGAAAGCACCATTACCTGATAACGAAATACAGCGAATCGAATCTCTTTTGGAGTATAAGATCCTCGATACTCATTCGGAAGCTGCCTTTGACGATCTCACCCATTTAGCCTCATATATTTGTGGCACTCCTATTGCCTTAATCAGTTTAATTGATAGCGATCGCCAGTGGTTCAAATCCAAAGTTGGTTTGGATGCCCCAGAAACACCGCGAGATTTGGCATTCTGCGCCCATGCTATTATGCAACCGGAAGTTTTTGTTGTGCCTGATGCCACACAAGACGAAAGGTTTGCGACAAACCCGCTAGTCACTTCTGACCCGGATATTCGATTTTATGCTGGTGTACCGCTAACTAACCCTGAAGGATATGCACTAGGAACACTTTGTGTAATTGACCGTGTACCAAGAAACCTCTCTCCAGAACAAGTTGAAGCATTGCGAATTATCGGTCGCCAGGTAATCAAGCAATTAGAAATGCGGCGTAACTTAGCAAGTTTGGTATTGGTCACTCATACACGCAAACAGGCACACAAGAGACGCAAACAATTTTTTAAAACAGTAGCCGGAGGTTTTGGGTTAGCATCGGCAATTTTAGTTTTGATTGGCATGATTTCTTATCAAAATACACGCATATTGATTGATGCTAGTAATCAGGTACAAAAAACCCAAGATAAAATCAATAAGCTAGAAGAATTACTGTCCGAGATAAAGGATGCTGAAACTGGACAACGCGGTTATATCCTGACTGGACAAGAAAGTTATCTGGAACCTTATCAAGCAGTAGTTGCAAACATCGATCAAAAAATTGTAGAACTGAAGGATTTAATCGCAGATCAACCTAGCCAACAAAAGCAGTTTGCCGCCCTTGGATCTCTGATAGCTGCAAAATTTGCCATACTCAAGCAGACTATATACCTGCGTCAAAATCAGGGATTCGAGGCAGCGTTGCAGGTAATCCAGACAAATCAGGGGAAATATATTATGGATGATATCCGCAAGGTCATCCATGAGATCGAGAATGAGGATAAAAGGTTGCTTCAACAGCAGTCACAAGAAGCAAAAACCAGTGCAAACAACACAGTTTTGACACTTGCGATCGCTATTTGCCTAAGTTTTATAACTCTGGCTATAGTCTACTACTTCATTTATCGTGAGGTAAAAGAACGTAAATTAACAGAGGAAACGCTAAACCAAGAACGCAACTTTATTTCAGCAGTTCTTGATACAGCTAGTGCTTTGGTAATAGTTCTGGATACACAAGGGCAAATCGTTCGCTTCAATCAAGCTTGTGAACAAACAACTGGTTACTCATTTGATGAGGTGAGAGGAAGGCATTTCTGGAACCTGTTTCTCATTCCTGAACAGGTAGAACCAGTTAAAGCAGTTTTTGAACAGTTGCGAACTGGTGAAGCGCCCAAAGAATATGAAAATTATTGGGTAGCAAAGGATGGCAGTCTGCGGCTAATTTCATGGGCTAATGCTATTTTGAAAGATGATGAGGGTTACGTTGAATACATTGTTGCTACAGGTATTGACATTAGCGATGCCTACGACGAGCTTCGTTTACGCAAACGAGCAGAACAGCACCTCAAAGCCCAGTACTCTACAACGCGCGTCTTAGCAGAGTCAACTACAATCAGTGAAGCTATGCCCCAAATCCTGCAAGGAATCTGCGAGAGTTTGGAATGGGATCTAAGTGAAATTTGGATGGTAAATCAGCGAGTGAATCTACTAAGTTTACTGAATTCATGGTATAAAACATCTTCAGGAATGCAAGAATTTGAGATCCTTAGTCAGCAGACCACCTTTGCACCAGGAATTGGCCTGCCTGGTCGTGTCTGGGAGAGTGCTGAACCTGTTTGGGTTGTTGATGTAGTTAAAGACAAAGATTTCATCCGCTCTCAAATCGCTGTCCAAGCAGAACTGCACGGAGCTTTTGGTTTTCCGATCCATAGTGGTAAAAACATCCTTGGTGTCATTACCTGCTTTAGCCATGAAATCCAGCAACCTGACCCAGATTTGGCAAAAGTCATGAATTCTATTGGTGAGCAAGTAGGGCAGTTTATTGAGCGCAAGCAGGCAGAAGAAGAACTCCAACGCCAAAATTTGCGATCGCAACTATTTACTGAAATCACCCTTAAGATTCGTCAGTCTTTGAAAATCCAAGAAATTCTCCAAGTCAGTGTTACGGAGGTACAAAAAATTCTCCATAGTGATCGAGTTTTGATTTATCAACCTTTGACAGATGGATCTGGAAGTACTGTGGTTGAGGCAGTAGTTTCTGGCTGGTTAACAATTAAAGAGAATAAGCTCACTGATTCTTATTTTCAAGCGGAATATACACAACAGTACTATCTACAGCAATATCGTCAAAAACGGAATCTAGAGCTTGCTGACTTTGATATAGTGGAAATTCAAAAAAGGCATATAGAATTACTGCAACAATTTGGGGTCAAATCCAATTTAGTCATACCTATTCTTGTCAAAGAAGAACTCTGCGGTTTGTTGATTGTCCATCAGTGTGGCAGTTCCCGCCAGTGGTCTAGCTTTGAAACTCATCTTTTACGACAAATAGCCGATCAAGTAGGTATTGCCTTAGCTCAAGCCCAAATGTTATATGCAGAAACTCAACAGCGAAGAGAACTTGAAGTTGCTCGTCATCAAGCTGAATTAGCTTCTAAAACCAAAAGTGCTTTTTTAGCAAACATGAGTCATGAAATTCGGACTCCAATGAATGCTGTGTTGGGGATGACAGGCTTAATGTTAGAAACTCCCCTAAACTCAGAGCAACAGGATTTTATCGAAACTATTCGCATTAGTGGAGATGCTCTTTTAAGCCTCATCAATGAAATTTTGGATTTGTCCAAACTTGAGGCTGGGGAAATGGCACTAGAAACTCTAGATTTTGACTTATCTTCCTGTCTAGAAGAAGTGTTGGAATTATTAGCTCCCTCAGCCCATAATAAAGGATTAGAAATTGCAGCGTTAATCTATCCCAACGTTCCCACCCAACTCCAAGGTGATGCTGGCCGCCTGCGGCAAATTCTGATGAACCTGATCAGCAATGCGATCAAGTTCACCAGCAATGGAGAGGTAGTAGTCCGAGCAGAATTGCGATCGCTTTCCTCTACTACAGCCACCATTTATTTTGCCATCACAGATACCGGTCTTGGCATTACCTCTGAAGACCAATGCAAACTCTTTACCCCATTCACCCAAGTAGATGCTTCCACCACCCGCAAGTATGGCGGCACAGGTTTGGGATTAGCCATCTGCAAGCAACTGGTAAGCTTGATGGGAGGAGAAATTGGCGTAGAAAGTCGATTGGGTAAAGGATCTAAATTTTGGTTTGAAGTAACTCTTGCCCAGCAACTTCACCCTATTTCCTCAGAAAGCGAACGCGAACTTCTGACTAATCGGCGCTTGTTAGTGGTGGATGACAATGCTACTAATCGCAAAATTATCCACCATCAAGCTACGCGTTGGGGAATGTTAGTAGATCAGGCTGCTTCGGCTACTATTGCCCTCAAAGCTATTGAGGAGGCTGCCAAGCAAAAAAATCTCTATGACATTGCTGTGATTGATATGCAGATGCCAGAAATAGATGGCATGACCTTGGGAGAGCAAATTAAAGCAAATTCAGCGATCGCTGGGCTACCTTTGATTATGCTTACCTCTACTAATCAACGCGATGAAATCCAACGAGCGCTAAAAATAGGATTTGCGGCTTATTTGGTCAAACCTGTTAAGCCGTCCCGACTCCTCGATACCATCATGACTATCTTAGGAACGCAGATAAATGAGGAGACAGAAGTTAGAAGTCAAGAGTTCAAACTAAAAGATTACGAAAACAACAGCAACGCTCATTCTCCTAGCTCCCGCTTCCTGGCTCGTGACTTCTACAAATTAAGAATTCTTTTAGCCGAAGATAATCTGGTGAATCAGAAAGTTGCTTTGAAGCAACTCCAAAGCCTAGGTTATAGCGCTGATGTTGCTGGTAATGGGAAAGAAGTTTTGCAGCTATTAGAAAAAATCCCCTACGATTTAATTTTGATGGATTGCCAAATGCCTGTTCTCGATGGTTTAGAAACTACAAAAGAAATTCGTCGTTGGCAAGAAAGCAGCTTTGTCAATAGTCGTCGCCCTGTAGTAATTGCGATGACGGCTAATGCAATGAAAGAAGATCAACAGATGTGTATAGATGCAGGAATGGACGATTATCTCAGTAAGCCAGTAATCAAAGAGAAATTAGCGGCGGCGCTACAGCGTTGGGGAAGTGTGATATTCCAGGCAAAAGAAATATATGTTTTAGAGCAGAAAGTTTCTACAACAGATATAGGTTCAGTTGACCTCCTAATTGATTGGGAACGCTTGCATCAACTTTCGGAAAACAACCCAGAATTTGAATTAGAACTACTGCAAATATTTGTTGAAGATATGCAACCTCGTTTAGAGATCATTAAAATAGCGATCGCAGATAGTGACTATGAGCAACTAGCGCTCCAAACCCATCAAATTAAAGGTGCTAGTGCCAATATTGGAGCTACAACCATGCATTTAGCAGCACAAAAGTTAGAACAATTAGCTCACAATCAAGAACGTCGAGGTACTACTCACTTAATCTCAGAGTTAGAAGAGTTTGTTCAATGTATCCAAGAGTTTTTAATCACGAGATAGTTCTGGTATAAAAATACCACGTCAATTTCAAGCGTTAATTTTTTCTTTAACAGCGACCGAATCAAATCGATAACTATCTGCCTTGATTGGGGGATTATTGGAAAGGTTGGTAAAACATTTAGTCTCTCTGTAGAAAGCACTTTAGGATGTTTTTGCTTATGGTTAATAATTAAGCTAACAGCTAGTAAAGCTTAGATAAGAGAATTAATAATATTTACTAATAAATAAACAGTAACGATTGTCTGCTGTTGGCTCATAACTCAATTTGTCGGCAATGGCAGACATAATTTTTAAACCCCGCCCCCGGTCTTGCTCATTCTCATCAAATTCAGATATTTGCCGCAATTTCTGCTCTAAGTCAAATGGCTCACCTTGAGACCAAATACGAATTTCTATATATTTATTTACCCGTATAGCTTCTATTTCAATAGGAGTTTCAATAGGTAAGTTTTTGTGTGCATGTTCAACAATGTTAGTAAAGCCTTCCATCAACAGTGTTTGACATTGCCACCAAATTTCTTTGTTAGAAATAGGCGGGTGATTCATCTGATCGAACCAAAATAATACTTGAGGCGATGCTGTCAGGTCTGTATTGACTTTTAGATAAATTTTATTTTTCACTTCTTAACCAATAAAATATTTTGAGACGATCCTATTCGTATTTAATTTATTTAATTTGAGTATTTTCACTATACATTTAAAACTAAATTGCATATAAGTTGAATTAGAGCAATTACTTCCTTTTAAGCGAAGCAGAATTCATTCTGAATTCTGGCGGAAAGAGCGGATAGCAGAGCGTCAAGCCTGCGGGACGCTACGCTACACGTAGCCCATTCTGACTTCTAAATTCTTCTTCAATTTACTTAGTAAACTTTAATTTATGTTTAAAATTTTGGTTATTGATGATGACCCTATAGTGCGAACAGTACTGAAAAAAACACTCCAAAATCAAGGTTATGATACTAGTGTCGCCAAAAATGGTGAGGAAGGAATTAGACAAGCACAATTACTACATCCTGCTCTGATTATCTGTGACTGGATGATGTCCGAGGTAGATGGGCTAGAAGTGTGTCGTCGAATTAGAACAGATCCAGAGTTAGCAACCACTTTTTTTATTCTATTGACGGCTAGAGGAGCAGCTCGAGGAGAGGAGGAAGATCGAGTTAGAGGACTTGACGCTGGAGCAGATGAGTTTATCTCTAAACCAATAGAGATGAATGAATTGAAAGCGCGGGTAAGAGCAGGACTAAGATTACACCAGTTAAATCAGGATTTACAAAGTCAAAAAGAAGTTTTGGAGATACTAAATCAAGATTTACAAACCCAGAAGCAAATTTTGGAGGCAGAATTAGCTGAGGCTGCTGATTATGTGCGATCGCTCTTACCCTTACCGCTTGTAGGAGCAGTAACTACAGAAAATCTGTTTATTCCCTCAGCACAGCTAGGAGGTGATTGCTTTGATCATTATTGGATTGACGAGGATAATTTGGCAATTTATTTGTTGGATGTATCAGGTCATGGCGTGGGTTCAGCCCTCTTATCTGTATCCGTGCTGAATGTTTTGCGATCGCAATCTCTACCAAACACCAACTTTTGTCAACCCAGTGAAGTCCTGAAAGCACTCAATCACGCCTTTCAAATGACGAAGCACGGTGATAAATACTTCACAATCTGGTATGGAGTTTATCACCGTTTTAAACGTCAACTTATTTATGCTAGTGCCGGACATCCACCAGCTTTACTGTTATCAAATGCCTCTACAACAAACATCCGAGTTAAACAGCTAAGTTCTTTGGATCTACCAATTGGCTTTTTACCTGATGTCCAGTTTGAAGATGCTATTTTTCAGATCGAAGAGAACAGTATTTTATACATTTTTAGTGATGGTGTTTATGAAATTAATCAGTCAGATGGGAAAATTTGGGGTATTGATGCTTTCATTGACTTACTAACTAAATATAGTCTAAAAGGCCCCTGTGTTCTAAATGAACTATTAGCGAACATTCTTATCTTGAATGCTCAAGATAATCTTGATGATGACTTCTCTTTGGTAAAAGTTAACTTTGGTTAGTATAGTCAGGTGTGCAGATTCAAATTTAGGATAGTCTAGGAACTCACTGTGTTGCCAATACTTGGCGATTGAATTCATCTTGGTCAGCAAAGGTTTGAAAAATTCTATCCATTTTAGTCAATTCAAACAACATTCTGACTTGATCGCTGATTGAACAAACAAAAAGTTTAGTATTAGCGTTTCGCGCCATTTGCATTGCTGAGACTAAAGCACCTAAACCAGAGCTATCGATAAACTTTACCTCTTTCATATCAAGTAACAAGATATCGGCTCCATTTGCCAGAATGTCGCTAACTTCACGACGCAGCTCATTACCTCTAACACCATCTAAAATCCCAGATAATTCTAGTAATTTTACGTTCATGCTCATAGTTTTTTACTATTGTTTTACTACAAAAAATGTATTTATATTTTGGCATTGACCTAAGCTAAACGGCAATAGATATAGCAATAGTTTTCTGTTTTAGATAAATCCGTTTTAATTCGTGTTCGTGCAGTGTGGCGTAGCCATACTTAATTGTGTGGTGCGGCTTGGTAATTATTATTTGCTATTGCAGTAAAGAATCTAGCCTCTACACATTAGCAAAAAATTTTAAAAGCTTTAAAGTAACTATCTTTATAACCTAAATACCGTGCCCAAAAACGAGACATAAGCAGTGGTAATTTCACTGCATTGCCACCCGACATGAAAAAATGCTGCAAATTATACAGCTATGAGTACGTTCTTCCTTGACGTTGGCACAGCTATCGCATTGTTTCTTTCTAGATGGTCTGAAAATTCAGTGTCTGATGAAATCAAGATCAAGTTAGCGGCTCTGCGCTAAAGTAAAAATATTGGGATCAAAATCTCTGCCAGTAAGTTCAAACACCACTAATCTTTACCACTGCGGCGATAATGTCTCAAGAGCATAACGAATCACTCCAACTTCAAGAGATCACCAAACTCAAACCGAAACACTTTGCTGATTTAGTCAGATCAGCACAATTGATTTTCGACCCTACAGCCGGAGTTTCGGGAAGACATATAACAGTTGACTGGGAACAATTCGGAATTCCCCACGATGTGGCAGACAATCTCAAGTCACTTGGTCAGGAGTACCAATATGCATCTCCTCACATCCCTGTTGAAGTCATTTGGAGTAAATTAACTCCCGAAACTCGTATTTGGTTTGTTGAAAACAAAGATAAGTTGTGGCAGATTGAAGAAGCTTTCCCAGCCCTTGACGAAGATTAAAGGGAATATGAATCATTTGTAGGGGCATAATCGTTGTGCCCCTAACTACCAGCAGCTAGGAGGGCATTTTTTCACCCAATTAAGGCATCAGGTATTTTTTAAAAAACTGCTGTTTTGCTTCGAAGGACTTTCAAGCTTTCAGCCTGCTGTTGCACGCGTTCACTAATGCGATCGCACGCTAACTCACAAAGCTCAAAAATCATTGGTTCGGCAATCTCGTAATAGGCACTCGTGCCTTTGGGCTGACGAGATAGAATCCCTGCTTGAGTTAATACTTTCAGATGCTTAGATAGATTTGCCTGACCTAAGTTAGTAACCTCGGCAATTTCCATCACATTCATTGGCCCTGATTTTAGACTGGCTAAAATCTGTAGCCGACTTGCCTCTGATAAAACCTTGAAGTAGTCAGCAACTGCCACAAGAACAGCTGGATCGGACTTGTGTGGCTTAGTTTTTGGCATAGGGAGATTTAATAGTCGGTACAATATTTTTTTAATAACTAATTAGTTATTAAATTTCATAATAGCGTAGTTGAGTTATCGCTATAGCAACCCACTTTGATTTTTGAACAAGATTCAGTTCAGTATGGATCTATCCCTTCTTTCCTATTCCCTGTTCCCTGCCCACGCAAGTAAATATAGCTACGTCACGCTGCGTGAACAGAAATCAAACCGGATTCCTATAGTACTAAAATAATACATTAATCTCACAAAATACTTGATTAATAGTTAAAAGGAGTACCTATTGAAAATCTGACTAGATGCAGCAATTTTGGAGTTAATAATTTATTTTTGAGTAAATACAGTAAAAACACTACCATTTGGATGATTATCTTCGATGGTAATTGTACCGGAATGTGCCTCGACTGCCATTTTGCAGAAAGCCAATCCTAAACCAATTTGCGAAACATCTGGTATCCGACTTGCAACTTCATATTTATCGAATATGATTTTTCTTACGTCTTCAGGGATTCCAGGGCCTGCATCAGCAACTTGCACTTTCGCACCACCTGCTGCCAAATATTCTCCCCGTAGGGTAACTTGAGAGTTAGATGGGGAGAACTTAATAGCATTAGAGAGCAAATTATCTAGAACTCGACGAAAGATTGTTACATCTACTTTCACAATGCCACCAGGTTCAGGTAATTCACCTATCAAAAGCAGGTTCTTTTGGGTAGCGATCACTTCAAAATCTGCTAATGCTGACATACAGAGTAAATAAAGGTCTACTTCTGTGTAGTTGAGAAGCATTTTTCCAGATTCTAGCTTTGCCATGATCAGCAAACTATTAATCAATGATTGTAGCTGTTGTCCTGCAAATAAAATTTGATCAACCTTACCTTGTTGCTGTTCGGGTGACAAATTGCAAAATCGGAGAATTTCAGCCGCGAGGACAATACTGGTAAGAGAATTTCGGAGATCGTGGACAATCATGTTTGCCATATCTTCTCGCAGTTGAAGCAAAACTTGCAGGCTGTCGTACTGCTGCTTAATCCGCAACATGGAATTAACCCTGGCTCGTAATTCCACGCCGTTGATGGGTTTACTAATGAAGTCATCTGCGCCCGTTGCGAGACATCGAGCCAAATCTTCTTTAGCAGTTAATGCTGTCACCATAATAATCGGCACTATCTGCCATTGTAGATCAGCTTTGATGCGTTGGCATACTTCCATTCCATCTAGGCCAGGCATCATCACATCCAGCAAAATCAGATCGGGCTGAAGACTGTTGAGACGATTCAGAGCTTGTTGACCACTAGAAGCATAGTGTAGCTCGTAGTTTTCATGATCCAACAAGGTTTCAACAACATCGAAGTTATCGGGTTCATCATCGATCACTAAAATAGAAGGTTGAGTATTCATTAAAAATTTCTGCTATCTTGCTAAAACTTGTTGAATGGTGAGTGCAAGCTGCTTGAGTTTGACGGGTTTGGTAAGATATTCGTTGGCTCCAGCGACTAAACAAGTTTCGCGATCGCCAGGCATAGCTAAGGCCGTTAGTGCAATAATCGGAATATCTACAAATTGCCGATCGTCACGGATGCGGCGCATTGCTTCTAACCCATCCATTTCCGGCATTTGAATGTCCATCACAATTAAGTCGGGGCGTTGAACTTTAACTAGGTCAATAGCTTGTTGTCCATTGTTTGCCAAAATGAGATGATACCCTCGACTTTCAAGATAACCGGACATGGTATCAATATTTGTTTGATTATCTTCTGCTAGCAAAATCAAAGGTGGTTTTTTCGCGGCTTTTGGCAATACAGTTAAATTTGGCGACTCAGAAGCAGTAAAATGTTGCAGTTTCTCTATAGTTACCTGAAGTTGAGCGCGGGTAATTGGTTTGACTAGATATTCAAACGCTCCCTGAGCCAATCCTTTGCTACGCTCATCCACGACTGAAATAATAATCGCTGGAATATTTTTGGTTTTTGGGTTGGTCTTGAGTTGATTTAGTACCTCCCAACCCGATAGATTCGGTAGTTGCAGATCCAGGATAATTAAACCAGGCTGAACGCGCAGCACTTCTTCTACGGCTCCTTCACCTTTGGAATAGGTGATGGTTTCCATTCCCATTTCGCTGAAGTAGCGAGTAATTTGGTCAGCTGCCACAACAGAATCTTCGATAATCAAAACTTGAGCATTCTCAGCAAGTAAGCAATAACTAGGCAATAAATTAGTTGCTTGTATTGTTTGCAAATTAGTACGGTAGGGAATGCGGATGGTGAAGCAACTTCCCTGGCCAACTTCACTACTAACTGAGACTGTTCCTCCATGTAGGGTAATAATCTGCTGTACTAGCGCCAAACCCAGACCAGTGCCACTGTACTGGCGGTTGAGGCTGCTATCAAGCTGGATGAAGGGCTGAAACAGCTTGCCAATTTCTTCAGGAGCAATACCGATGCCGGTATCATTAATATAGAAGCAAAGATTTGGGGAAGATGAGGCAAATGAGGGCGACAAGGGAAAATTTACTCCCCCTGTTCCTTTGCTCCCATGCTCTCCTGTTTCTTCTAGCCGGACTTCTAGGGTTACAGATCCCCCTTCTGGTGTGAACTTGACAGCGTTGTTCAACAGGTTTATCAGTACTTGACGCAGGCGGCGATCGTCTACTTGGATGCTGTCAATATTCTCAGCAATATGAATATTAAGACGAATATTTTTTTTCAAAGCCATCTGTTTGACAAAGACTAGGCTGGCATCACAGAGGCTTCTGACAGAAACATCACTCCATTGCAATTCTAATTTGCCAGATTCGATTTTAGACAAGTCTAGAATATCGTTGATTAGCTCTAGTAAATGTCTACCACTGCGCTCAATAGTGGCGATCGCTTTTACTTGTCTTTCATTAATGGAGCCAAACACACCTTCTTGTAAACCCTCTGACATCCCCAAAATTGCATTAAGAGGTGTTCGCAGTTCATGGCTCATGTTTGCGAGAAATTCGTCTTTCAGGCGAGTCACACGGGCAAGTTCCACGTTGGTGTTAGCAAGTTGCTCATTCGTCTGCCGCAGTTGTGCCTCGGCTTGTTTGTGTTTTGTAATATCAGTTACCCGGACTAGATTCATGGTACGTCCGGCTACAGTAATGGGTTTAGCTGCTATGTTTCCCCAAAAAATCTGACCTTTAAGAGTAACATATTCAATCTCTTGACTCCAGACACCTTTTGACTGCATATCTGTCAAGATCGCATCTGTTTCGCTGGTGGTGAATGGATGGCGCTGGAGTTTCTGCCCATTAATCTCGATCAATTCAGTTTTGTCAGCCGCCTCAAACAGTTCTACTGCCCGCCGATTACAATCCAGGGTGAGCAGCGTTTGTGGATCAACCAAAAAGATGGCATCAGCAGATTCGTTAAAAATTGCTTCTCGCAAATCTATGTTGTGAATGAGTTTCTGTTCAGCTTGTAAGCGTTCACGTAGCGTATCGTAGAGAAACTCGTCGCAGATATCAACTATGTGGATGGGATTACCGTCTTTATCTGACTTAATGACGCGATCAGAACAGATCGCTAAAACACTTTTGAGAGATGCTTCTATCCATTGGCATTTTGCCAGCTCTGCCTGTGCTTGCTGATATCTACTTTCCTGTTGAATGGCGATCGCGGCAATCAGTTGTTGTTGTTCCCGACTTTGTTCAAGCTGTCGAGTTAGCTGTATCCGTTCAACGGCATGATGAATTGCACCTTGAAGAACTTCAGCTGTGAGTTTATCTTTAAGCAAATAATCTTGGACACCACTTTTCATAGCACGGACAGCGATGATTTTATCCCCTTGTCCTGCTGCCAGAAGAATCACAGCAGCTTGGGTATTGCTATGGCATTCCCGAAATTGCTGAATAAACTTCAGTCCATCCCCATCAGGCGATTCAAAATCCAGCAAAATTATATCTGGCATCTCCTGTTGACACCATTTCATGGACTGCGCTGCTGTCTCAAACTCCCCAATACGATAGGTATACAGCCTGTCCTGCTTCAAAAAACGACAATATGCTTCCCGATCTCTGGGGCAATCATCAATTAGTAAAATTGTGAGGGGAGAGCAATGACTCATAAGTTAAAAATACAAACGCGATCGCGTTTCAACAAAATTATACCTTGATTATTATCATGTTAATAACCTGATATCAATTGAATTATACCTGGATAGGAAATTGAGATATATCTATAGTTGCCCTTCAATACGATGTCTTCTCCAAATCCCTGAAATTTTTTGCCTCCGTGTTCAGCATGAATAGAATTTGCAATCATACCTAGTTATCTTTCGAAAATGTTCAGTAAATTTGCTGCTTGTAAAATTCATTTACCCATAGCCAGACTAGTAGTCTGTCAATAAATAATTGATGGATAAATTCCCTGTAGAGACGGCGATTTATCGCGTCTTTCTAACCGTCAAAATGAATTTGACAGATTATTAGTAGCACCAAAATCTTTTTTTAGCGCAATACCTAGATTTCACTACGCCTAAACAGTGATTTTTATCATCAGCCAGATTGCCATCCTTCTATAAAACCCATTTGATATCTTTTTTCTAGGTAGTTGTTAGTTATTAGCCTAAAAATCAATTTTTAGTTTTACTGAAGGTGAGAAGATAATTATCACCTTATTGCATAATATTCACCTTGGATCGTTCATCTAGGTGATATGAAAACTTAATCCATTGATGATGTTAATTAAAACAGTTATCCGATTAGCAGTTTTTAGCTATTTACTGATGACTGTTCATTGATTTGTTAATACTAACCCTAACAAATTAATGTCAAAACTACCTGATCGTAGTCGTGGTATTGGAAAGGAAGTGCATCATTCACAAATGATGAGTAGCAATACTGATGAAGTGTTGAAGTGATAGACCGCTAATTAGCTATATAGCAATTAAAAGATTAAGTATACGTACTTAATCAGTATTCATTTATTAAGTTGATATTTAATATTATTGAGTAGTGAATTTGTCAGCTTATACAAGTAATGTTTACAGAAACAAGCGCATTGTAGATTAGCCCCACTTAAATCCGCCGCTAAGTTCCCCCACAGTATTGTTTTAGAGAGATTAGCGCGACATAATTTTGCTTTATTTAAGTTGGCGTGATGCAAGGAAACAGCTCTGAGATCAGCATAACTCAAATCTGCCCCAGTCAAAACTGCATATCCTAAATCTGTACGCTGGTCAGAACTGGGGCGTAAGTCTGCTTGAAATAACAGAGAACCAGATAAGTTTGCACCATGCAAATTAGCACCACATAAACTAGCTTTGATTAAATTTGTTTCTTGTAAGCGTGTGTTGACTAGTTTTCCACCCGTTAAATCAGCTTCTCGGAGAACAGCACGATATAAGTCTGCTTCACTCAAATCTATACCCCAAAGGATAGATTCACTCAAGTCTGCTTTTCGTAAGCAAGCTTGGCTAAGATTAGTTTTACCAAGTCGCGTTTGACGTAAATCAGCATAGCTAAAATCTGCGCCTATGAGGTTGGCATTTGTTAATTCTGCTTCTTGCAGATTCAGTCTTTGGAAGCTCCTTTCTCCAGCAGCATAAGATTCGAGAAGTTCATTTATATCCATCTTAGAAATTTTAAGTTCAGGAGAGGGTTTTTCATGCGATCGCTGTGTAATTCTTCATACGGGGTTTAGGGATATAAGTTAATGGATTTACTGGTGGAAATGTTAAAGCTGAAAAAATTAGACTTGATTCAAATTTTTTCCAACCGTGCGATCGCATTATAATCAGGAACCCCTTCTAGCGATCGCTTACTTTTATCTAGCAGCACATTCCCTTCGGGCCAATGGACTTGCAAGTTTCCTGACTGAATTGGCGCAATATAAACTTGACAGAACAACTCCCCTAACTCATTCTTAAGAATTACCTTATCCCCATCTTTTAAATCCAACAGTGCCGCATCAGCAGCATTTATTAGCACTGCCTCTCGCACCGCCCCAGTAATTGCATCCTTACGTTCCTGTACCATACTATTAAATTGCTTGCCTCGGCGCGTTGCTACTAAGAAATAACCTTCTGGTAATTCCCTTTGGCGTGGCAATAATACGCCAAAGTGCGCCTTCCCATCCGATGTAGGAAAGTTCCAACCAAAGCACAAATGTGACCCGCCATATTGAAATTGATCGCCAGCCTGCTGTAAGTGTTGAATCCCAGCATATTGAGGGATAACTTGAGCAATTTCTTGACGGATAGCAGCTGTGTCTGCAAAAGCCAATTTATCTGCCAAATCTGGTTGCACGCGCCTTGCTAATTCTAGAAAAACTTCCCACTCTGGACGCGCTTCTCCAATGCGCGGCCCTGGAATTTCTGGACTGAAAATTACCCGGCGTTCAGTATTAGTTTCTGTTACTCCCCCTGGTATTTCGTAGCGAGTCGTCGCAGGTAAAAGCACTACAGTATCAGCAGGTTCCACCAGCATTTGGCTGGAGAGAACAATATCCGTATGTACCCGCAACGGTATTTTCTTCAGTGCCGCTTCCACATAATCCGGTTCTGGCAGCACTTCTAAAAAATTCCCTCCCACGGAAAACAACACATCTAATTCCCCGTGATATGCGGCGTTAATCATTTCTGGAGCAATTAAACCTTTACTCGCTGGCACTTTAAAGCCCCAATGCTGACTCAATTGAGCAGCATTTTCCGGGGTA
This sequence comes from Nostoc sp. UIC 10630, assembly GCF_010747425.1. Classification (NCBI taxonomy): domain Bacteria; kingdom Bacillati; phylum Cyanobacteriota; class Cyanophyceae; order Nostocales; family Nostocaceae; genus Nostoc; species Nostoc sp. UIC 10630. The sequence goes on along the minus strand of NZ_JAAGOG010000054.1, from coordinate 4,639 downwards.
ATGGGTTTACCACCGGGAAACACTGTGGCGTAACATCCCATTTCTGCCCCACCCTGTACCCCAGAATGTCCGCGAATTGGCATTAAACCGCAGCCTTCCCGACCGACAAAACCTTTGGTAAGAGCTAAGTTGATAATACTTCGCACATTATCTTCGCCGCATTCATGCTGAGTAATGCCCATACTCCAAACAAATACGGCTTTGTTGGCTTCTTTGACCATTTTGGCAAAGGCGTACATTTGCTCACGGGATGTACCAGAAAGCCGCTCTAATTCTTCCCAAGATTGGCTTTCTAAAGATGTTTTGAGTTCGGCAAAGCCAACTGTGTGTAAATCTATAAATAACTGGTCTACCCAGTTGTTAGCAATTATATGTTTAATTGTGCCATTCAAAAATGCTATATCCCCGCCCATATTAATTAAGAAGAAGTCTTCGGCAAACTTTGTACCGAAAACGGCACTTTCCACAATTGAGGGCACCCAGTAGCGCTCCATTCCTGGTTCGCGGTAAGTGTTAACAACTACAATTTTCGTGCCAGCTTTTTTGGCGTAATGGAGATACTTAACGGTGACTGGCTGATTATTGGCAACGTTGGAACCAATGAAGACTAATAAATCAGTACCAATCCAGTCTTTATAAGAACAGGTGGTGGCTCCTGCACCCAGAGCAGCTTTCAGTCCCGCCGTACTGGGAGAATGGCAGATGCGGGCAGCGTTATCAATATTATTGCTTCCCATTGCCCGCACAGCTTTTTGGGTGGCATAATAAGTTTCGTTGACAGTTCCGCGACTGGTAATATAAAAACTAAGGCGGTCTGGTGTAGTGGCGCGGATGCGATCGCTAATTACCCCTAAAGCTTCATCCCAGCTAATACGGTGAAAGCCTTTTTCCCCTCGTTGACGCATCATCGGGAAAGGAAGTCTTCCCAAGTCGCGTAATTGGGCACTTTTGTGTTTTTGTAACTGCGAGACATCCTCCAATAGCACAGGGTCAAAAGCTGGCATAGTATTCATCCGCAACAACCGCAACCTGACATTGCAGAGATGGATGCCATCTAAAGTCCAATCCTTCATCCCGGTTGTTCCAAGAGCGCAACCATCACAAACACCTTTGTCAAGAATATTCCATGCATAAGGTAGTTTGTCACGAGACAGCCAGATTGCTCGAAAAACCTCCCAGTAGTTGTTAGGGTATTGTTCGCCGATACCAAAGGGTTTCCAACTTGCCCAGTGCTGGGGTGTCCAATATTTCTTGGGTTTAGGCAACATAGCCAAAATATAGTGTATTTCTTTAAGGCTACCGTTTTGAGTAGCAAATGAGTAGCAAAGTGGCTAAAAGTCTGCTCTTTTTACTTCATGCAAATACTGTTTCTTAGGAGAGGGGTATGCCTGGCACTCTTTACACTGGCGATCGCCGCAGCAACGCCAAGGATTTTTAGCAATTGGAGATTGGATTTCAAGCTAGCGCGAGCAGTTAATTGACCTTTTTAAACCACCAAAAAATAGGCTACCTTCTTACAGTACAGTGCGTCGTACTTTATTACACATAAGTTAGCAGGAATATTTCGTATGCCTTACGAATTTCTTTGAGATCAAACCAGTTCCTGGAGAAACTGTTGCTATGGATGGTAATGCCAGTTAATTGTAGAAAGTGAGAATAATTATATCGATGCTTTAAAAGGCAATCAATCGGGTTTGTTTAAAGATGTAAAAAATAATTTTATCCCAGAATTTACTTGTCATCAGATAAGTAAATTCTGGTATGGTAGAGTCGAAAAATGTCAAGTGAATATTTGTCAAACACTTGATGGTATTCGTTCTTGGCCTGGGCTTAACACTTTGATTCAAATCAAATCAGAGCGTCAGGTTTTCACACATAATGTAATTTAAGTCACCACCCAGACTCGTTACTACATTTCATCTTTAAGTGAAAATGCTCAAGAAATAGCTGAACGGATCAGAGGACATTGGGGTGTTGAGAATAAAGTTCACTACGTTCGGGACGTTACACAAGGTGAAGATGCGTCTAGAATTCGTACTACCCCCCTGACTCAAATTTTTGCACTTGCTCGCAATTTTACACTCAATTTATACCGCACCAATATGTTTGAAAATATGGCACAAGCTCAACGTTTGTGTTCTTTTGGATTAGACACACTCAAACAACTTTTTAGAATTAAATAGCCCTGGGACTGGGTTGTGTCAATCAAGTCAGAGGCAGAATAGAAATATATTGGTGAATTTGGAGGGTGATGCCCAATACGGTTCGGTTAACGTTCTAATCTTTTGAAGATCCCTCCAACCCCCTTAAAAAGGGAGGCTTTTAACCCTCTTTTACCCCCTTTTTAAGGGGATTGCCGCAGGCGGGGGGATTTTAACCGAACCGTATTGCGGCGATGCCTACATCAGTAAACTACGCATTTTGTAGAATCATGGAATGCGTAGTTTACATCAATAAGTGCCAAATCTAACGCACGGTTTCCCGCAAAGCCTCAGCATCAACGGGCTTAATCAGGTAAACCAACAGTAGATTCCAAACAATTGCTGCAATTAAAGGTAGTTTGCGAATCAGCTTCACAACTTTGGACACAGAACTGCTCTCAATCTCTGCAATTTTCATGTTGTAGCCCGCACAGCATTGCAGCCGAGGGAAAAACTGGGGATGTTCGGTATTCAACATTACAGGAAAAGCTCGGCCCGCAGTTTCATTGGTGTTACGAACAACTTCGCGGTCAAATTCCGTCGCATCAAGTCCCAGTGACGTGTAAAAACCAGCCCGTTCATGAACTGTCAAAGTGTGAGTAGCAAATACCGATAACAAGAAAAAGCGACTCCACAACCTAGCTTTCCAGTTGTTCCACAGTTGCGGTTGAGAACGTAAAAGCGCCTTGAATATATCCCCGTGACGGTTTTCGTCCTGACACCAACTCTCAAAATATTGGAAGATGGGGTAAAATTGGTTTTCTGGGTGCTTTTCTAGATGTCTGTAGATAATGATGTAACGCCAGTACCCGATTTTTTCTGATAAGTAAACGGTGTAAAGTACCCACTCTATTGGGAAAAACGTATAGGTGCGGGTTTTAGTAACATTGCCTAAATCCAGGGAGAGTTTAAAATCGCCCATTGCTTTGTTGAGAAATCCGGCATGGCGAGCTTCATCACGCGCCATCAGTTGAAATATCTCCGCTAGCAGTGGACTGCGATTTTTCAGCTTGCGGGATAGTTCTTTGAATAGTAAGAAGCCGGAAAACTCAGAAATGCAAGAGCGTTCCAAATACTCAATAAATGCCTGTCTTGCTTCACCCTCAATGTGTTCCCAAGATTGGTTAAACACCTCATCCCGAACAAAATGATGACGGTTGTAGTCTGTCCGCATTTCTGCCAGCATTGCCTTTAACTCCGTCTCCTGGGCAGACAAATCCAGGTTGGCGGCAGTTTCAAAATCTGTAGTGTAAAACCGGGGGGTGAGTACAGTTTCTTTGCTGGGGGTTTTAATTTCTGGCTTGGGTAGGGTATTAACCATGTGTAATGCGGTAAGCAAGTAAATAGTCCTATAGTTATCAAGTTATAATAAATATGGTTCTTTTGCTAGACCTCTTTACAATCCTTCAGTAAAAGAGGAAATGCCCTACAGATTAACCCGTGTATAAGTCCTAAATTTATTAAGTTTTGAAACTCCTCTAACTTTAACAACTAAATAACTATATAGATATTTACGGGAAAATTTCAGAAGTTTTAACATGAGTCGTCATCCCGATAATTCTCTGCAAGAATCCACAAATAACACAGTATTGCTGGCATCACCTACCAACATGACACCCAAAGATTCACGGGAGCGAGTGCAGCAATTCATGCAGAACTTACAGGATGAGATTTGCAAAGGCTTAGAGCAACTTGACGGGGAAGACGCTTTCATCAAGACTACTGGGAGCGAGCAGAAGGAGGAAAAGGACGTACCCGCGTGATTCGAGAAGGGCGGGTGTTTGAACAAGGGTGGCGCTGGTGTGATGAATACTTCTACTTGAAGCATCGCCAAGAACAACGGGACATTGGTGGTATCTTCTTTGACTATCAGGATGCTAGTGGAAAGTCTTTATGTTGGAGATCAAATAGATAGTCCGGCGGCACTGTACAGTCAGCAAGTAGGAATGGTATCTCGTAACTGGGAAGATATCTTTGCTTTTGTGCAGTCTTGCTGTCAAGCATTTTTACCCGCCTATTTGCCCATTGTAGAACGACGGCAGGAAATAGATTATGGCGATCGCCAGCGCCAGTTTCAACTATACCGTCGAGGTCGTTATACAGAGTTTAATCTGGTGTACGACAGGGGAACAGTTTTCGGTCTGCAAACTCAGGGACGAGCGGAATCTATTCTCATGTCTCTAGCACGCTGGGAATATTGCTACGAGCCAGAACCAGGTACGCCTGAGGCACGACTCACGGAAATCTTTCTCCAGCCTCACGATTGGACGAATGAGGCCCTAATAAGTTAGTGAAACAACAAAAGCCTGCTCAATTAATCTTGAGAAGGCTTTTGTTGTGTTGTTGTGGTTGAATAATATCCCTGGCACCGAGCTATTTTTGCGTAGGGCGACCCCTAAACTATCGTTGCCGCAACAGCGTTTCACCTCTGAGTTCGG